>CALBTN010000246.1 GCA_937967345.1 uncultured Rubrivivax sp.
GCCGAGCCCGAAGTCGCCGCGCTCGTCGGGGTTGATGTTCCCGCCGTTCGCGGCGTAGATCGGTGCGCCGTTCGGCGCGAAGCCCAGGAACTGCCGCTCGGGGCCGCGGAAGGCGAAGTCCACCGGGCCGAGGAAAGTGCCACCTTCGGGGAAGCGGAACGAGTCCCACTCGAAGAAGTACTGCCCGAGCAGCGTCAGCTCCTCGGTGACGGCCGCCTGGCCCGACAGCTGCGTCAGCGGGCGGAACAGCTCCTTGGCTTCGGCGCCCGGGGTGGCGAAGCCCTTTTGCAGGTCCAGCGGGTTCTGCGCGTAGGCGATGCTGTTGAGGTTGCCGTTGACGAACAGCGACTCGCCCCAGTACAGCGAATGGCGGCCGAGCTTGACCGTCAGCGGCACCTCGCCCAGGTCGAAGCGGCCGAAGACGAAGGCGTCGAGGAACTCGGCGTCGGCGCCGCGGTACAGGTCGCGCGTGTAGTCGCTGTAGCGGTTGCCGGGGTAGCTGGCGATCGAGGCGAAGCGCGGGTTGGAGCGGCCGTAGCTGCCGTAGGCGCCGTCGTACCAGGCTTGCGCGCTGATCCGGCCGCCGAAGCGCTTCTGCCACATCACGTCGAGTTCGCTGAACCAGTCGATGCGTGCGGCCACCAGGTCGCCGCGGTCGAAGCTGTAGGTGCCTTCGTCGTAAAGCTGGTTGTTGCCGATCAGATCGTCGCGCTGCTCGGCGCGCATGCCCAGGTTGACGCGCGGCGTGTTGTCCCAGCGCACCGTCAGGTCGGCGTTGCCGGTGTCGAATTCGAAGGCCTGCGCTGGCGCCGCGGCCAGCAGGGTGGCCGCGGCGGCCGCGGCGGCCAGGCCGGTGCGGGCGACGGGGAGGCGATGGCGCTTGTTCATGGTTTGGCTTGGTGCTTTGCTTGGTGTTCTGCCCGGCCTTGCCGCCGTGATCGGGTCGGCTGGCAGGCCGGTAGCGAAATTGTGCGAACGGGCTGCTTGCCGCGGCCCCCTCTCGCGTGGGGGGCGCCGCGGCTTCAGGCGGTATTGACGATGCGCGAGAACAGCTGGCGGTAGCTCTTGCCGGCCGTGCCGTGTTCGCTCAGCTCGCGGTTGAGCTGGAAGGCGCGGTCGATCTCGACCCAGTCGGCTTCGCTCAGGTGCTGTTGCGCCGCGGGCAGGATCACGCTTTCCTCGCGCCCCATGTGGTCCCATAGGAAGTCCGCGTAGGCCTGCACCGCGTCGTCCAGCGCGCGCGTCGCGGCGGCGGCCTCGGTGCTGTCGCAGTGCTGCAGCGCATCCACCAGCGCCGCCAGTTCGGCGACCATCTGTTCGTCGCGGTGGTGCTGGCGCGCGAGCTCGTCGAGTTCGGCATCCAGGGCATCGGTGCGCTCGCGCAGCCGCTGGAACAGGTACTGCTCCTCCTTCGGGTGGTGCAGCGCCACCGGAAACTCCTGCAGGTAGCGCACGATGCCTTGCATCTGCGCCGCATCGACCGCCGTGCCGGCGCGCCTGGCCGTGCCCAGGGTGTGCATCCAGGCGTGCATCACCGCGGCCATCGAGCGGTGCTCGTCGCGGATGATGCCGATCGCATGCGCCGGCGGCTTGGGCTCGCCGGTGGACGACACCAGCACCGGCAGCCCGGCGTTCATCAGCACCTGCAGCGTCTCGGACGCCAGCGCCATGCCGAGGCGGCCGCGGCGGCCGTGCGAGGCCATGAAGATCAGGTCGCAGCCGCTGGCGCGCGCCGCCTCGACGATGGCGCTGGACGGCTTGTCGCCGGGGCGCTGCAGCGAGCTGCACGGCACGCCCAGCGCATGCGCCGCGGCCTCGGCCTTGGCCAGCAGCTCGCGCGCCTTGCCGGTGTAGGCGTAGTCGTAGTCGTCGTGCGCGGTCAGGCGCAGCAGCTCGGCGTCGCTGGCCACCGAGCGTGCCGGGTCGGCCACGGCGTGAAAGAAGGTGATGCGTGCGCCGAGGGTGCGCGCGAAGCCGACGGCGTTGCCGACGACGCCGATCGACAGCGCGCTGTCGTCGATCGGTACCAGCAGGTGGCGGTACATGAGGATTCTCCGAAGGGGGGATGACGTCAGCGACGGGTGCGGCAAATCTAGGAGCCGCGCCTGTGCGGCGGCCTACTCCCGAAGGGGGGGATCACCGGGTGCGTGCACCCGGCGGCTGCCGTAGCATGGCCAGCCCAGCGACACCACGCGATGAGCCCCCACGACGATCTGCTGCTGAAGGTGATGCCGCCGCGCGTGCCGCGCGATCTGCTGCCACGCGCGCGACTGTCGTCCACCGACGCCCGGCTGGGCGCGCAGCCGGTGGTGCTGGTACAGGCGCCGGCCGGCTTCGGCAAGACCTCGCTGCTGGCGTCGTGGCGGCTCGAACACCTGGCGCGCGGCGCGGTCGTCGCCTGGGTGCTGGCGCAGCCGCAGGACAGCCCCAAGCGCTTGCTGCAAGCGCTGGTGCTGGCGCTGCGTGCCGGCGCGGCGCGGCCGGGCTTTGGCCACACGCTGCTCGAATCGCCGCCGGCCGATGCGCTCGAGGGCGTCACGCTGTGGCTGGCCGAGCTGGCGCAGACCGCGCTGGACGTGGTGCTGTTCATCGACGAGGTCGAGCGGCTGCCCGAGGACAGCCGCGACGCGCTGACCTATTTGCTGCGCAACGCGCCGCCCAACCTGCGCGTGGTGCTGGCGGCGCGTAGCGACTGCCAGCTGGCGATCGACGACCTGATCGACTACGGCCAGTGCACGCTGATCGGCCCCGAGCTGCTGCGGCTGCGCCTGGACGAGACGCTGCAGCTGGTGCACAAGCGCTTCGGCGAGCGCGTCGGCGACGATGCCGCCGCGCGGCTGCACGAGCTCAGCGAGGGCTGGCCGCTGGGGCTGCAGCTGGCGCTGTCGGCCATCGCCGGCGGCGGCGATGCGCGCGTGGCTTCGCTGACGCCGGGGGCGCAGGGCGGGGCGCTGCGCGAGCATTTCGTCGAGCTGCTGCTGGCCAACCTGGACGCCGGCGACGTCGCCTTCCTGACGCACATCGCCATGCTCGATGTGCTGCACCCCGCGCTGTGCCAGGCGGTCAGCGGCCGCGACGATGCCGCCGAGCGGCTGATGCGGCTGGCGCGCGACACGCCGGTCTTCGTCGCCGCCGAAGGCAGCGAGTGGCTGCGCATGCACAGCATGGCGCGCGACCTGCTGCGCGAGCGCCTGGCCGCGCTGCCGGGTGCGCAGCAAACGGCGATGCACTCGCGCGCCGCCGACTGGCTGAGCGCGCAAGGGCTGCTCGAAGACGCCGCCGGCCATGCGCTGGCCGCGGGCCAGCGCGACCGCGCCTACGAGCTGGCCGAGCGCAGCCTGTACGAGTCGGTGATGACGCGCGGGCGCCACAGCAGCGCGCTCGAATGGCTGGCGCGGCTGCCGCGCGACGAACTGGAGCAGCGCGCGCGCGTGCTGCTGGCGGTGGCCTGGTCGCTGGCGCTGGGCGAGCGTCATGCCGAAGCCGGCCAGCTGGTCGAACGGCTGCTGGCGCGGCCGCAGGCCGACGCCGCGCTGCAGTGCGAATGCGCGCTCATCCTCAGCGCCGCCGCGGTTTTCGCCGACGACCCCGACCGCTTTGCCGCCTTGCACGACCCATGGGCCGAGTCGCCGCCGCTGCGCGACCCGGTGCTGCTGAAGATCCACGCCAACCGTTCGGCCTTTCGCGCGCTGCTCGATGGCCAGCCCGCGCTGGCGCGGCTGCGCATGCAGCAGGCGCAGCCCGGCGCGGCGCAGCGCGCGCTCGCCTATGTCGCTCGCTGGGGCGACTTCATCGTCGGGCTGACCTATCTGTGGGAAGGCCAGGTGCTGCAGGCCGAGCAGCAGCTGCGGCCGGCGCTGGCGCAGGCTGAAGGCCAACTGGGCCGGCGCAGCGCCTTCGCCACGATGCTGGGCGCGCTGCTCGCCGCGGCGGTGTGGGAGCGCGGCCAGCCGGCCGAGGCCGGCGCGCTGCTGGCCAACCGGCTGGACGTGCTCGAGCGCAGCGGCATGCCCGAAGCGTTGCTGCTCGGCTACCGCACCGCGGCGCGCGCCGCGGCCGCGCAAGGCGCCGAGAACCGCGCCTTCGAGCTGCTGTGGGCCTTGCATGCGGTCGGCGTGTCGCGCCGGCTGCCCAGGCTGTGCATCGCCAGCCTGGCCGACCAGGTGCGGCTGCACGCGCGGCGCTATCGGCCCGAGACCTGCCGCGAGCTGTGCACACGCATCGACACCGTGCTGGCCGACGCCGCCGCGCCGCAGGGGCCGCGGTGGCGCGACAGCGCCGAGATCCTGCGCGAAGTGGCGCAGGCCTATGCGGCCGTTGCCGCCCAGCAGTGGCGCGCCGCGGCCGAGCAGCTGGCGCGCGCCGACGCCCGCGCGCTGGCGCGCAAGCAGGGCCGCCTGCACATCGAGCTGCTGGGCCTGCGCGCCTACGCGCTCGATCGTTGCGGCGAGCGCGCGCACGAACTGCTGCGCGAGGCCGCCGGGCTGGCGCAGGCTTACGGCCTGCTGCGCGTGTTCGACGACGCGCACCCGGCGTTGGGCGGTTGGGCCCGCCAGGTGCTCGAGGCGCCGGCCGACACCGCGCGCGCCGGCCCCCTGGCCGCGCCGATGCGCGCGCCGCTGCCGGCGCCCGATGCCGCGCGGTCGCGCGCGCAGCCGAGCATGGCGCTCACGCCCAAGGAGCGCGAGGTGCTGGAGCTGCTGGCGCGCAACCTGTCGAACAAGGAGATCGGCCTGGCGATGCAGGTGGGCGAGGCCACCATCAAGTGGCACATGAAGAACCTGTTCGCCAAGCTCGACGCCGGCACGCGCAAGCAGGTGGTGCAGCGCGCACGCATCCTGGGCCTTCTCGAAGCCGGCTGAGCCGCGCGTGCGGCCCCGATGCACATCCCCCCTCTACGGTGGGGGGCTCGCTGCGGCCTTGGCGCCCAAGAATTCCTGCCATCGACAGCGGCCGCCCGGCCGCATCGCCCCGCAGGAGACGCCCTTCATGAACACCGCTGTACCGCAATCCCCCGCCGTCGTGCGCGCCGGCTCGCTGCCCGACTCCATCAAGGTCGAGCCGCTGACCTGTGCCATCGGCGCCGAGCTGTCCAACGTCAACCTCGGCGTCGCGTCGCGCGATGCCGCGGTGGTGGCCGAGATCCGCGCGTTGCTGCTGAAGCACCGCGTGCTGTTCTTCCGCGACCAGGACATCAGCCGCGCCGAGCACGTGGCCTTCGCGCGCCACTTCGGCGAACTCGAGGACCACCCGGTGGCCGGCAGCGACCCCGACCACCCCGGCCTGGTGCGCATCTACAAGAACCCCGACTCGCCCAACGACCGCTACGAGAACGCCTGGCACACCGACGCCACCTGGCGCGAGAAGCCGCCCTTCGGCTGCGTGCTGCGCTGCGTCGAGTGCCCGCCG
>CALBTN010000247.1 GCA_937967345.1 uncultured Rubrivivax sp.
GTGCACGCAGGATGTTGATCTGCCGCGGCGTGTTGTTGACGTGGTCATCGCCGCGGATGACGTGGGTGATGCCCATGTCCCAGTCGTCGACGACGACACAGAAGTTGTAGGTCGGCGTGCCCACGCCATCGGGCGTGCCGGCGTCGCCGCGCGCGATCACCAGGTCGTCCAGCTCGCGATTGGCGATGCTGATCGGGCCCTTGACCATGTCGTTCCAGCTGACGATGCCGCCCAGCGGGTTGCGAAAGCGCACCACCGGCGGCACGCCTTGCGGCACCGCCGGCAAGGCCTTGCCCTCTTCGGGACGCCAGCGGCCGTCGTAGCGCGGCTTTTCGCCGCGCGCCCGCTGCGCTTCGCGCATCGCGTCGAGCTCCTGTGGCGTGCAATAGCAGCGATAGGCGGTACCGGCAGCCAGCATCTGCGCGATCACTTCGCGGTAGCGGTCGATGCGCTGCATCTGAAAGTACGGGCCTTCGTCGTGCTCGAGCTGCAGCCAACGCAGCGCCTCGATGATCTGTTCGACCGCGGCCTGCGTCGATCGGGCGACGTCGGTGTCCTCGATGCGCAGCAGGAAGTCGCCGCCGTGGTGCCGCGCAAAGGCCCACGAGAACAGCGCGGTGCGGGCGGTGCCCAGGTGCAGGAAGCCGGTGGGCGACGGCGCGATGCGGGTGCGAATGCGGCGTTCGCTCACGACACGGCCCTGCCCTGGATGCCTGCCAGGCCGGGCAATGTGCGACCGCGCGCCACGATCGTGACCGCGGCCGTCATAGCCGATCCAGCCCGCGTTGCAGGTCGGCCTGCAGATCGCGCACGTCTTCCAGACCCACCGCCAAGCGGATCAGCCCCTGGCCGATGCCGGCCGCCTGGCGCTGCGCCTCGGTCAGGCGGCTGTGGCTGGTGCTGGACGGGTGCGTGATCGTGGTCTTGGTGTCGCCCAGGTTGGCGGTGATCGAGCAGATCCGCGTGGCGTCGATCAGCGCGAAGGCGTTGGCGCGCGCGCGGTCGGCGTCGGGCGCCGCGAGCTCGAACGACACCACCGCGCCGCCGATGCCGCCTTGCTGCGCCATCGCCAGCGCGTGCTGCGGGTGCGACGGCAGACCCGGATAGAACACGCGCCGCACCTGCGGCTGCTGCTCGAGCCAGCGCGCCAGTTGCAGCGCGCGCTCGCTTTGCGCTTGCAGCCGCACCGACAGCGTCTCCAGGCCCTTGAGCACCACCCAGGCGTTGAACGGCGACAAGGTCATGCCGGCGCTGCGCATCGCGGGCACGAACTTGGCATCGAGCAGCTCGGCGCTGCCGCAGATCGCACCGGCGATCACGCGCCCTTGCCCGTCGAGGAACTTGGTGCCCGAGTGCATCACCAGGTCGGCGCCGAACTTCACCGGCTGCTGCAACGCGGGCGAGCAAAAACAGTTGTCCACCAGCAGCAGCGCGCCGTGGCCGTGGGCGATGTCGGCCAGCGCACGGATGTCGCAGACCTCGGTCAGCGGGTTGTTCGGCGTTTCGGCGAACAGCAGCTTGGTGTTCGGCCGCAGCGCGGCGCGCCACTCGGCCAGGTCGGTCTGCGACACGAAGCTGACCTCGATGCCGAACTTGGCGAAATCCTGGAACAGCTTGATCGTCGAGCCGAACACGCCGCGCGAACACACCACGTGATCGCCGCTTTGCAGCAGCGACAGGATCGTGATCAGGATCGCCGCCATGCCGCTGCTGGTGGCGATGCAGCCGCTGGTGCCCTCGAGCGCAGCCAGCCGGCGCTCCAGCATCGTCACCGTCGGGTTCGAGAAGCGGCTGTAGACGAAGGCCTCCTGCTCGTTGGCGAAGCGCGCGGCCGCGGTGGCGCAGTCCGGGTGCACGAAGCTGCTGGTCATGAACAGCGCCTCGGAGTGCTCGCTCCACTGCGTGGCGGGCAGTCCCTCGCGCACCGCCAGGGTGTCGGCATGCAGCCCCTCGGGCAGCTGCAGCCGGGGCAGCTTCTTGTCGTCGTTCATCCTGCGTGCTCCTGCGCGTCCTGTAAAGCCAGCCGCGACCGCGGCTGGGCGTCGTCGTCATCGCCGCCTTGTTGCGGCCGCTGCGTCTGCAGCGCGGCCAGATCGTCCAGCGAGACGTCGCCGGTGATGTAGTCGCCATCGAAGCACGAGGCCTCGAAGCCGTCGAGCGACGGGTTCAGCGCGTGCACCACGCGCTTCATCGCCTCGACGTCCTGATAGATCAGCGCGTCGGCACCGATGTACTCGCGCACCTGTTCGATGCTGCGCTCGGCGGCGATCAACTCCGCGCGCGTGGGCATGTCGATGCCGTAGACGTTCGGGTAGCGCACCGGCGGCGCCGCCGAGGCCATGTAGACCTTGCGTGCGCCCGCCTCGCGCGCCATCTGCACGATCTCCTTGCTGGTGGTGCCGCGCACGATCGAGTCGTCGACCAGCAGCACGTTGCGGCCCTTGAACTCCAGGCCGATCGCGTTGAGCTTCTGGCGCA
>CALBTN010000248.1 GCA_937967345.1 uncultured Rubrivivax sp.
CGCGCAGGTTGCGGATGAATTGGCCGTACAGCTCGGGGATCGCGTAGCCCACGGTGTCCGGGATGTTGATCGTGGTCGCGCCTTCGTTGATCACCGTCTCGAGCACGCGGCACAGGAAGTCCGGGTCCGAGCGGTAGCCGTCCTCGGGCGAGAACTCGACGTCGCCGCACAGGTTTCGCGCGAAGCGCACCGACAGCTTGGCCTGCTCGTAGACCTCGTCGGGCGTCATGCGCAGCTTCTTTTCCATGTGCAGCGCGCTGGTGGCGATGAAGGTGTGGATGCGCGCGCTGGCCGCCGGCTGCAGCGCCTCGGCCGCACGCGAAATGTCGCGGTCGTTGGCGCGCGCCAGCGAGCACACCGTCGAATCCTTGATGTGCGCGGCAATGGCGCGAACGCACTCGAAGTCGCCGTTGCTCGACGCCGCGAAGCCGGCCTCGATCACGTCGACACGCAGCCGCTCGAGCTGGCGCGCGATGCGCAGCTTCTCGTCCTTGGTCATCGACGCGCCGGGCGACTGCTCGCCATCGCGCAAGGTGGTGTCGAAGATGATCAGTCGGTCACTCATGCTCTTGGTCTCCTTGTCAGTCAGCGATCGGTACGGCCGCCCCCGCGCCTTGCAGCGCCTGTGCTCGCGCCATGCCGGACAGCAGCGCCTTGAACGACGCCGCCACGATGTCGGCGTCGATGCCCACGCCGTACAGGCTGCGCGCGCCGATGCGCATCTCGATGTAGGCTGCGGCGCGCGCCTTGGCGCCGCTGCCGATCGCGTGTTCATGGTAGTCCAGCACCTGCAGCTCGGCACCGAAGGCCGCTTGCAGCGCCGCCGCGAAGGCGTCGACCGGACCGTTGCCCTGGCCGCGCAGCACCACCGGTTCGCCGTCGACACGCAGCCGGGCATCGAGGCGCACGCGGCCGTCGCCGTCTTCGTCGAGCCGGTAGTGCTCGAGCATGCGGCCGTCGAGCCGGTATTCGCGCTCGAACACCTGCCACAGGTCGGCCGCACTCATCTCGCGGCCCTGCACGTCCATCACCGCCTGCACCGCCTGGCTGAACTCGATCTGCAGCCGGCGCGGTGCGTCGATGCCGTACTCGGCCTCGAGCAGATAGGAGATGCCGCCCTTGCCCGACTGGCTGTTGACGCGAATCACCGCCTCGTAGGAACGGCCCAGATCCTTCGGGTCGATCGGCAGGTAGGGCATGTCCCAGATGTCGTCGTCGCGCCGCGCGGCAAACGCCTTCTTGATCGCGTCCTGGTGCGAGCCGGAGAACGAGGTGTAGACCAGATCACCCACGTACGGGTGGCGCGGATGCACCGGCAACTGGTTGCAGTGCTCGACGCAGCGGCGGATCTCGTCGATGTTCGAGAAGTCCAGCCCCGGCGCCACGCCCTGCGTGTACAGGTTCAGCGCGATGTTGACGACGTCGACGTTGCCGGTGCGTTCGCCGTTGCCGAAGAGACACCCTTCGATACGGTCGGCGCCGGCCATCAGCGCGAACTCACCGGCGGCCGTGCCGGTGCCGCGATCGTTGTGCGGGTGCACCGACAGCACGATCGAGTCGCGCCGCGCCAGGTGGCGGTGCATCCATTCGATCATGTCGGCGAAGATGTTCGGCGTGCTGTGCTCCACGGTCGACGGCAGGTTGATGATGCACTTGCTGTCTGGCGTGGGCTGCCACACCTCGGTCACCGCATCGACCACGCGCTTGCTGAACGCGAGTTCGGTGCCCGAGAACATCTCGGGCGAATACTGGAAGGTCCAGCGCGTGCCGGGCTGCTGAGCGGCCAACTGCTGCACCATGCGCGCATGACGCATCGCCAACTCGACGATGCCGTCCTCGTCCAGCCCCAGCACCACGCGCCGCATCACCGGCGCGGTGGCGTTGTACAGGTGCACGATGGCGCGCGGCGCACCCATCAGCGCTTCGAAGGTACGCTGGATCAGTTCCTCGCGTGCCTGCGTCAGCACCTGGATCGTCACGTCCTCGGGGATCAGCTCGCGCTCGATCAGCAGGCGCACGAAGTCGAAGTCGGCCTGCGACGCCGAGGGAAAGCCGACCTCGATCTGCTTGAAGCCGATGCGCACCAGCATCTCGAACATGCGCAGCTTGCGCGCCGGGTCCATCGGCTCGATCAGCGCCTGGTTGCCGTCGCGCAGGTCGACGCTGCACCACAGCGGCGCGCGCGTCAGCACCGCGTCGGGCCAGCGCCGGTCGGTCAGGCGCACCGGCGCGAAGGCACGGTACTTGGTCGCAGGTCGGGTGAGCATCGTCATGGTGTCGAACCTCGTGGTGGGATGGCCACGCGCAACATCGGAAAGAAAAACGGCCCGTTGCGCGAGCTGACGGGCCGTTGATCGAAGAAGGTACGGATGTGGCTGATCAGCGCGCCCGAAGCACTCCTAGAAGCAGTAGCGAAATGGCGGTGCGGCTGAACATGGCGCGGTCAATATAGCACGAGGCCGGGCTCAGTGAAGGCCGCGCTCGTCGGGCTCGTCGGTGGAGATCGCGATCACGCTCACCGGCTTGCCCTTGGTCTTGCGCCAGGCGTAGACCGCGTAACCCGACAGGCCGTACACGCAGAAGGCACCAAACAGCACCAGCGGCGGATGCAGGTTCACCGCCGCGATGCCCAGCGCCACCAGCACCAGCACGACGAAGGGCACCGAGCGCCGCTGGCCGATGTCCTTGAAGCTGTAGAACGGCACGTTGGTGACCATCGTCAATCCGGCAAACAGCGTGACCGCCAGCGCGCCCCAGGCCAGCCACTCGATGCGCGCGACACCCTTGAAGCCGGCGTCGTCCATCACCCAGATGAAGCCGGTCACCAGCGCGGCGGCCGCCGGACTGGGCAACCCCTGGAAGTAGCGCTTGTCGACGACGCCGATGTTGGTGTTGAAGCGCGCCAGGCGCAGCGCGGCCGACGCGCAGTAGACGAAGGCCGCGACCCAGCCGGTCTTGCCCAGGCCCTTGAGCGCCCATTCGTAGACGATCAGTGCTGGCGCCGCGCCGAAGCTGACCATGTCCGACAGGCTGTCCATCTGCTCGCCGAACGCGCTTTGGGTGTTGGTCATGCGCGCGACGCGCCCGTCCAGGCTGTCGAGCACCATCGCGCAGAACACACCGATGACGGCGTGCTCGAAGCGGCCGTTCATCGCCATCACGATGGCGTAGAACCCGCCGAACAGCGCCGCCAGCGTGATCATGTTCGGCAGCACGTAGATGCCCTTGCGGCGCCGCCGCACGGGCATCTCCCCGTCCAACGTCGAATCCAGCGTGGAGTCCAGCGTCGACGCCGGTTCGTCCTTCATCAGCTCGGGCGCGTCTTGCTTCAGTTGCGGCTCTTGTCGACCAGCTTGTTGGCCTTGATCCACGGCATCATCGCGCGCAGCTTCTCGCCGACCACCTCGATCGAGTGCTCGGCCATCAAGCGGCGGCGGCTCAGCAGCGTGGGCGCACCGGCACGGTTCTCGAGGATGAAGCTCTTGGCGTACTCGCCGCTTTGGATGTCGGCCAGCATCTTCTTCATCGCCGCCTTGGACTCGGCGGTGATCACCTTCGGGCCGGACACGTACTCGCCGTACTCGGCGTTGTTGCTGATCGAGTAGTTCATGTTGGCGATGCCGCCTTCGTAGATCAGGTCGACGATCAGCTTCAGCTCGTGCAGGCACTCGAAGTAGGCCA
>CALBTN010000249.1 GCA_937967345.1 uncultured Rubrivivax sp.
GCGTGCGCGAGCTGGCGCCGACGCTGCCGCTGCTGATCCCCGGCATCGGCGCGCAAGGTGGCGATGCCGAGGCCACGGTGCGCGCCGGCTGGCGGCCGGGCGGCCCGATCATCGTCAGTTCGTCACGCGCGGTGCTGTATGCGTCGGCCGGCGGCGACTTCGCCGCGGCGGCGCGTGATGTCGCCCAAGCGACTCGGCGGCAGCTCGATGCGGCGCGCGGCGTGAACTGATACGCCTGGCGCGCCGGGGGGTGCAGCGCCGCACCCTGGCGGTCAGGTCAAACTTGCCGATTTGGCAACGATCCCGCCGAGGATCCCGCACGCACGAGCCATGCCATCCGCAACGGCTGCAGCCATCACCACGTTGTTCGACGAAGCCCAGGCCGAGCAGGCCTTCGGCCACACCATCGCGCGCTACTACTTCGGCACCGTGGGCGGCGTGGCGCTGCTTGCGGCGGTCGTGTTCGGGCTGTTGCCGGCGCAGCTGGCGCCGGCCGCCCGCGCCGAGCTGGTGCTGGCCTGTGGCGCGCTGTGTGCGTTGTGCCTGGCGTCGATGGGCTCGCGCGACCACGCGCGCACCGAGGCGCGTGTGGTGGCGTCCGGGCTGGCGGCGCTGGCCGCCATCGCGCTGGCCGCGGTGCTGCTCGACTGGGGCATCGCCGGACCGGCGGTCGGCTTCCTCGGCCTGTTGACCTGCATGGTGTGCGCGCTGGTGGGCCGGCGCGCCGGTGTGCTGGTGGCCGGCCTGGCCGCGTTGGTGGTGGTCGGGCTGGCCTACGCGCAGCAGCGGCAGTCGCTGGCGCCGGCCAACGCGCCGCCGGCCGGCGCCAGCCTGTGGCTGCAGGCGACGCTGCAGGTCGCGCTGATCGGCGCCGGACTGACCGCCGGGCTGCTGACCTGGCGCGTGGTGTCGCGCCAGCTGCGTTCGGCCGAACAGCGCGAGCAGCGCTTTCGCGGCCTGCTGACGATCGCCGCCGACGCGTACTGGGAGCTCGACGAGCGCCATCGCCTGGTCACGCTCAGCCTGCCGCGGCGCGGCAGCGCCGTTGCGCCCGAGGCGGGTGGCACGATCGGCAAGCTGCCGTGGGAGCTGCCGCAGCTGAGCATCGACGCCGACACGCTCGACCTGCTGCGCGCGCAGGTCGAGGCGCGCGAGCCGTTTCGCGACCTGGCGGTGCAGTGGCTGACGCCCAGCGGGCAGCCGCGCCACTTCCTGATCAGCGGCGAACCGCGCTACGGCGCGCGCCGCGTGTTCCGCGGCTACTGGGGCGTGTCGCGCGACGTCAGCGCCGAAGTGAACGCGCGCCAGGCGCTGCGCGCCACCGAGTCGCGCTACCTCGAGCTGTTCTCGCGCATCCCGACGCCGCTGGTGCTGCACGCCAACGCACGCGTGCTCGACGCCAACCCGGCGGCGCTGGCGATGTTCGGCTTTGCCGACCTGACATCGATGGTCGGCCAGGACCTGCTGGCGGTGTACGAGGCCGGCGACTCGCGCGAGCGTGCGCGCGCCGACATCGACACCTTGCAGCGCATGCAAGCCGGCGGCGAACTGCCGGTGGCCGAGTACCGGCTGGCCGAGCGCGACGGCCGGCGCGCGCTGGTGCGCGCCAGCGCGGTGCGGCTGGACACGCCCGACGGAGTGGCCGCACTGTCGATCTTTGTCGACGACACCGAACGCCGGCGGGCCGAAGACGCGGTGCGCCGCTCGGAGGCGCTGTTGTCGCACCTGCTGGCCAGCAGCCCGGACGTGATCACGCTCAGCGAGCTTGCCACCGGGCGTTATGCGCTGGTCAACCGCAGCTTCGAGCGCGTGAGCGGCTTCAGCGCCGCCGAGGTGGTCGGGCGCAGCGCGGTCGAGATGGGCCTGTGGCACGCGCCGCAAGACCGCCAGCGCTTCATCGCCGCGGTGCGCCGCGACGGCCATGTGCAGGACATGCCCACCCGCTTCGTCACCAAGGGCGGCGGCCTGCTGGCGATGCGGATCTCGGGTGCGCGCTTCACGATGGACCGGCGCGAGTACCTGGTGATCAACGCGCGCGACGTGACCGAGGCCGAAGCCGAGCGGCTGCAGCGCGAGGCGATCCTGCACAACGCGTCGGTGGGCATCGCGGTCACGCGCGAGCGCTGCTTCGTGCTGGCCAACCCGCGTTTCGAGCAGCTCTACGGCTGGCCGCCGGGTGCGCTGCTTGGCCAAAGCGGGCGTGTGGTGTGGGACAGCGACGACGAGTATCACGGCCTGCGCGACCTGCTCGGCCCGGTGCTGGCGCGCGGCGAGGCGGTCGAGATCGAGACCCGCGCGCGGCGGCACGATCTGGATCGTCGACGACATCACCGAGCGGCGTCAGGTTGAACAGGCGCTGGCGCACGCGCGCGACGCTGCCGAGGCCGCCAGCCGGGCCAAGAGCGCGTTCCTGGCCAACACCAGCCACGAACTGCGCACGCCGCTGAACGCGTTGATCGGTCTGGCGCAACTCGCGGCCGACGACGCCGACGCCGCGCAGCGCCGGCAATACCTGCAGCAGATCGGCCAGACCGCGCAGGCGCTCGCGGCGATCATCTCCGACATTCTCGACCTGTCGAAGATCGAGGCCGGCAAGCTGCAGCTGGACTGCGCCGCCTTCGACCTGGGCGCGCTGCTGCGCGAGCTGTACCGCACCTACGCGCCGCTGGCGCAGGCGCGGGCGATCACGCTGCAGCTCGAGCTCGGCGACGGCATCGACGGCCAGGTGCGCGGCGATGCGCTGCGCATCCGGCAGATCCTGAGCAACTACCTGAGCAACGCGCTGCGCTTTTGCGGCCGCGATGCGCTCGGCGCGCAGGTGCGGCTGGCCGCGCGGCGCAGCGGCGAGCGCTGGGTGCGCTTCGAGGTGCACGACAACGGCGCGGGCATCGATGCGGCCACCCAGGCGCGGCTGTTCAAGCCGTTCACCCAGGCCGACGATTCGACCACCCGGCGCTACGGCGGCACCGGCTTGGGCCTGTCGATCTGCCGCGAGCTGGCCACGCTGATGGCCGGGCAGGTGGGCGTGCTCAGCCGGGTCGGCGCGGGCAGCTGTTTCTGGGTCGAGCTGCCGCTGGACGCGCGCGGCGCACCGAGCGCGCCGCCGCTGGCGCCGCCGCCGGCCCCCGATGCGCTGCACGGCGCGTCGATCCTGGTGGTCGAGGACAACCCGGTCAACATGCTGATCGTGTGCACCCTGCTGCGCCAGTGGGGCGCCCAGGTCGACGAAGCCGGCGACGGCGAGCAGGCGGTGCAGGCGGTGCGGCGCCGCGCGCGCGACGCAGATGGCTTCGACGCCGTGCTGATGGACCTGCAGATGCCGGTGATGGGCGGCCACGAGGCGGCGCGGCTGCTGCGCACCGAGTTCAGCGCCGAGCGGCTGCCGATCATCGCGCTGACGGCCGCGGCGCTGGTCAGCGAGCGCGAGCAGGCGCTGGCTGCCGGCATGAACGACTTTCTCACCAAGCCGCTGGAAGCGCCGCGCCTGCGCCAGGTGCTGGCGCACTGGATCCTGCAGCGCCGCGCGGCGCCGAGCGCGTCGTTCTAGGCGCGGTAGACGCTGGGGTCGGCGCGCAGCAGCGCCAGCGCAAAGCGCCGCCCGGCGAGGTGGTCGGCCACGCACTGCCACACCAGCGGGCTGCGCAGCCGCTCGCGCTGCGCGTCGATCTCGCTGGGCGTCAGCCACAAGGTGCGCACGATGCCGTGGTCCAGCGGCCGCGAGGCATCGGCCGCGCCGGCGCTGCCGCAGATGGCAAAGCGCAGGTAGGTGACCTCATCGCCGTGCGCCGGCCGCGGCAGCCGCGCCAGATACACGCCGACCAGCGCGCTCGGCTCGAAGCTGCGCGTCGTCTCCTCGAGTGTTTCGCGCACCACCGCCTGCAGCAGCGACTCGCCCGGCTCCAGGTGGCCAGCAGGGTTGTTCAGCCGCAGGCCCTGGCTCGTATGCTCCTCGACCAGCAGGTAGCGTCCGCCGTGCTCGATGACGGCGGCGACGGTGACGGACGGGCGGAAGCGCTCGGTGGACGACGGGGCGCGCATCGCCGGCGATGGTAGCCCGGGTTGACTAGTCCGCATGCGTGGCGCTGCGCGCAAGGCGGTTGTGATAGCTTCTGAAGCGGCAAGAGTTCATACACACCAAGAGGAGAGACGCCATGCGCATCGGGGTACCGAAGGAAGGCGTGGACGGCGAGAAGCGTGTCGCCACCGTGCCCGACGTGGTGCAAAAGCTGGTCAAGCTGGGTTTCACGGTCGCCGTGGAAAGCGGCGCCGGCGATGCCGCCAACTTCGCCGACGACACCTACCGCGCTGCCGGCGCCGAGGTCGTGCCCAGCGCGGCCGAGCTGTGGGGCAGCAGCGACATCGTCTTCAAGGTGCGCCCGCCCACGCCCGAAGAGGTCGGCCTGCTGCGCGAAGGCGGCGCGCTGATCGGCTTCGTCTGGCCGGCGCAGAACCCCGAGCTGATGCAGCAGCTCGCCGCGCGCAAGGCCACCGTGCTGGCCATCGACAGCCTGCCGCGGCAGCTCAGCCGCGCGCAGAAGATGGACGCGCTGACCTCGATGGCGGGCGTCAGCGGCTACCGCGCGGTGGTCGAGGCGGCCAACGCCTTCGGCCGCTTCTTCAACGGCCAGATCACGGCCGCGGGCAAGATCCCGCCGGCCAAGGTGTTCATCGCCGGGGCCGGCGTCGCCGGGCTGGCGGCGATCGGCACCGCGGCCAACCTGGGCGCGATCGTTCGCGCCAACGACACCCGCGCCGAGGTCGCCGACCAGGTGGTGTCGCTGGGCGGCGAGTTCGTCAAGGTCGACTACGAGGAAGAAGGCTCGGGCGGCGGCGGTTACGCCAAGGTCATGAGCGAGGGCTTCCAGGCGGCGCAGCGCGCGATGTACGCGCAGCAGGCGGCCGAGGTCGACATCATCATCACCACCGCGCTGATCCCGGGCAAGCCGGCGCCCAAGCTGATCACCGCCGA
>CALBTN010000250.1 GCA_937967345.1 uncultured Rubrivivax sp.
GTGGGCGTCCAGGCCTTTCAGCTGGCGCGCCTTGACGATCATGTCCTTGAGCACCTTGTTGACGGCGTGGCCGATGTGGATCTGGCCGTTGGCATACGGCGGGCCGTCGTGCAGGATGAACTTGGGCGCGTCGCGGCGCACGTCGCGCAGCTGCTTGTACAGGCCCTGGTGGTTCCATTGCTGCACCCAGCCCGGCTCGCGCTTGGGCAGGTCGCCGCGCATCGGGAAGGGCGTGTCGGGCAGGTTCAGCGTGGCGCGGTAGTCCGCGCTGGCGGTGCTGGCAGGCTTGGGGGCGTCGGCATTCATGGTGGGCGGCAGCGCGGTGTGGCGCTGCAAGGCAATCGGCTTCGAGGGCAGGGGCGGCAGCAGCGGCGGCGCCGCTGGTGGCGCCGCGCGAGCGCGTCAAATTCGATCGCGGGTGATCTGCCGGCCCATCGCGGCGGGCTCGGCGTGCGTGCTCGGTGCCATCGCGGCGATTCTAGCGGCCGGTCTGCGGGCTCACCGCGCGGCGAACCAGGCCCGCGCGTCGACCACGTCCCGGGCGATGCCGTCGCGCAGCGCGTCCATCGAGTCGTACTTGCGCTCGTCGTGGAACTTGTGCAGCAGCTCGACCTTGACGCAGCGGCCGTAGGCGCCGTCGCGGCCCAGCGCGGCGGGCCACTGCAGGCAGTGCACCTCGAGCAGCTGGCGCCCGGCGTCCTCGATCGTCGGGCGCACGCCCAGGCTGGCCACGCCGGGCAGCGTGGTGGCAGCGTCATCGCCTTCATCGGCCAGGCCGTGCACGCGCACCGCGAAGATGCCCTGCGCGGCCGGGCGCGCATGGCCGAAGCGCAGGTTCAGCGTCGGCGTGCCCCACTCGCGGCCCAGCTTGCGGCCGTGCAGCACGTGGCCGCTGACGCTGTACGGACGGCCCAGCAGCGCGGCGGCGCGCGCCATGTCGCCGTCGGCCAGCGCCTGGCGCACGGCGGAGCTGGACACGCGCAGGCCGTGCACCTCGTAGCTGAGCATGCGCGCGACGTCGAAGCCGGCGGCCGCGCCGGCGGCGTCGAGCAGTGCATAGTCGCCGGCGCGCCTGGCGCCGAAGCGGAAGTCGTCACCGACCAGCACGTAGCGCGCGCCCAGGCCGCGTTGCAGCACGTCGCTGATGAAGGCCTGCGGCGACAGGCCGGCCAGGCGCGCGTCGAAGCGCATCACCACCGTCTGGTCGATGCCGCAGCGCTGCAGCTCGGCCAGCTTGTCGCGCAGCGTGGCCACGCGCCTTGGCGCGGCTTCGGGCGTGCCGGCACGGGCGGCGAACCAGTCGCGCGGGTGCGGCTCGAAGGTCATCACGCAGCTGGGCACGCCGCGGTGCCGCGCCTCGTTGGTCAGCAGCGCCAGCATCGCCTGGTGGCCGCGGTGCACGCCGTCGAAGTTGCCGATGGTCAAGGCACAGGCCGGCGCGATGCCGTGGTGGTGCAATCCTCTGAAGACCTGCATGCGCACCGATTATCGCGATGGCTTCAGCGCCGCGCCGGGCCGGGCTGCGGCGGCGCAGCGAACAGCCGGTAGGGCGGCCGTGCGCCGGGGCTGGTGCTGACGATGGCCAGCGCCTGCTGCACCTGGGGCACGCGGCGGATGAAGGCCTCGATCGCGGCGGCTTGCGCTGCCTTGGCCACGCAGCCTTCGACGTAGACGGTGCGTGCCTGCACCGTGATCCACAGCGTGGTGCCGGCCAGCGCGGCCTCGGCCGGCGCGGCGGCGCGGATGCGCGCCGCGATCTCGCGGTCCGCCGCGTAGGCGCTGGGCTGCGGGCAATCGGGCGCGCCGGCCAGCCAGCAGCTGGTGCCTTTCTCGGCGCGGTGGTGCGACTGCGCCAGCCGCTCGGCCTCGGTGGTGCGCGGTCCGGCCGGCTCCGGGCAGGCGGCGATGGCCGACGTGAGCTGGAAGAAGGGGTCGTCGAACCAGTTGCGCAGCGGCTGCGCGCTGGCGCTGGCTGCCGCGAGCGCGGCGGCGGCAACGGCGAGGTGGCGCATGGCGATCAAGCGGTGACGGAGCGCGGTGCTGGGCGCGACTGCGATCACGGCCGGTAGCGTAGCGCTGCGCACTGGATCGGGGGCAGGGCGGCTCGAGCGCGGGCGTCACGCCTCAAAGCCACGGCGCGACGGCGCTGCGTTCGACCCAGCGCCACTGCGCGGGCGGCAGCTCCGCCGGCAGATCGAGCTCGCCGAAACGCACACGCTGCAGCGCCAGCACGCGGTTGCCCACTGCGGCGAGCATGCGCTTGACCTGGTGGTACTTGCCTTCGGTCAGCGTCAGGCGCACTGCGCGTTCGCCCACCGCCTCGCACGCCGCGGCGCGCACCGGCCGCGGGTCGTCGTGCAGCACCACGCCATGCAGCAGCTGCTCCACCTGCGCCGGTGTCACCGCGGCGGCGCACTCGGCGACATAGACCTTGGGGACGTGCCACTTGGGCGAGGTCAGTTGGTGGATCAGCGCGCCGTCATCGCTGAGCAGCAGCAGCCCGGTGGTGTCGGCGTCGAGCCGGCCCACCGGCTGCACGCCGCGCGTGCGCAGCGGCGCCGGCAGCAGGCTCAGCACGCTGGGATGGTGGCGCGGCTGGCGCGAGCATTCGTAACCCGCCGGCTTGTTGAGCATCAGCAGCGCCTTGGCCTGGTACGCCCAGGCCTGGCCGCGTACCATGAACTCCAAGGCCTGTGTGGCGAACTCGCCGTGCGGGTCGTCGGCGATGCGGCCGTCGAGTTGCACCAGGCCGGCGCGGATCAGCGCATCGCACTCGCGCCGGCTGCCGAAGCCCTGGCTGAACAGGATCTGCCGCAGCTGCACGTCAGGCTTGCAGCCGTTGCCAGGCGCGCGCGCTGCGCTGGCTGCGCGCCGAGGCCGCCACCTCGAACAGCGCAGCGTCGCGTTGCCAGCGCTGCGCCGCCGGGTCGGCGCCGGCCGCGGCCCACAGCGCGGTGGCCGCGTCGTACAGCGTGTGGGCCTGCGCCAGCGCGCCGGCCAGCACCACCTGGGTGGCCGGCGCATCGGCGGCTGCGCTGCACAGCGTGGCCAGCGTCAGCAGCGTGGCGCACAGCGGCTCGGTGAAGCCGCCAGGCCAGCCGCGCTGGCGGGCCTCGCGCAGCAGGTAGGCCAGCACCGCCAACGTGACGTGGATGTCCTCGATCGTGCGAAAGGGCTTCACGCAGGCGTCGTAGCCGTCGCCGGGCAGCAGCGCCGCGGCGTCAACCTGCACGCCGTCGAGCTGCACCCGCGCATGCGGCACCTCGGGCACGAAGCGGGTGGGCGGCATCGCCAGCAGCTGCAGCCCGGGCGTGCCGGCGGCGACACGCGCCACCTTCAACTGTGGCCGCGGGCCGTCAGTGGCCAGCGCGCCGACGACCAGCAGCAGCGTGCTGTCGGGCCCGAGCGTGGTCCAGCGCTTGGCGCCGTCGATGCGCACGCCGCCATGCGCGGTGGGTGTGAAGCGGGTGCGGATGTCGCGTGGCCGGTTGCCGCCGTCCTCGGTGACGCACAGCGCGGCGAGGGTGCCCGGCGCCAGCCCGGGCAGCAGCGCGCGCAGCGCGGCCTGGTAGCCGCTGGCGAAAGCCCAGCCGACGCGGTCGGCATCGAAGCCGCCGAGCATGGCCTGCGCCGCGGTCGAGCCGGCTTGCGCCGCGCCGTCGCGCCAGCGCGGCCACCACTGCGCGACGCTGTCGCGCGGCGGCACCGCGGTGGCCGCGCGCAGGCAGGTGTCGATGGCTTCAAGCATGGGTGGTGGGGCAGGGCACGAACCGGCGCATGGTAGCCGCGGCCGGCGCCGAAGACCCCCTTCGCGGACGTGGCCTTGCGCGGTGAATCTAAAGATGCATCTTTGATGAATCTTATGATTCGCCCCCGAGAAACAGCGCCGCCGGACCCCACGCCAGGCGGCGCCGACGCAACGACTCGACGCCGCGCGCGTCCGCCGCGAAAGGAACCACACCGATGGACAGTGCCGTCTTGAGCCTGCTGGGGGCCTTCGTGCTGTCGGTGATCGGCCTGCTGGTGTTCGTCTGGTCGATGCGCAAGGGCCTGCTGGTGGAGAACCCCAAGGCGGCGTCGGTGATCTTCGCCCGCGGCGAGATCGGCCAGGTCGACGACCCGGCGCTGCGCGGCGCCGGCCGCGCCGAACTGCAGGCCGCTGCCGCCGAGCCCGGCGACAGCATGCACCTGCCTGACGAGCACGAGCTGGACCAGCGCGTCGAGGCCGACCGTTCCAGCGCCTTTCCGGTGTTCATGTTCATCGCCTTCGCCTGCTTCTGGCTGGTGCTGGGCTCGACCGCGGGGCTGACCGCGTCGCTCAAGCTGCACATGCCCGACTGGCTGGTGGGCGAGGCCTGGCAGACCTTCGGGCGCATGCGCACGATGCACCTGACCGCGGTGCTGTACGGCTGGATCACCAACGCGTCGCTGGGCGTGATCATCTGGCTGCTGCCGCGGCTGCTGCGCACGCCGCTCGTGGGGCCGATGTGGGTGATGCTGGGCGGCGCGCTGGTCAACGCCGGCATCGTCAGCGCGATCGGCGCCTTCGGCGCGGGCTGGACCGACGGCATGGAGTACCTCGAGATCCCGTGGCAGATCGGCGTGTTCATCGTCGCCGGCATGGTGTGCATCATCGGCCCGGTGCTGTACACGCTGGTCAACCGCAAGGTGGAGTCGCTGTACGTCAGCGTGTGGTACCACGTGGCCGCGCTGCTGTGGATCACGCTGCTGTTCGTGGTGGCCAAGCTGCCCGGCGTGCACTTCGGCGTGCAGCAGGCGATGACCAACTGGTGGTACGGCCACAACGTGCTGGGCCTGTGGTTCACGCCGGTCAGCGTGGGCGCGATCTACTACTTCCTGCCCAAGATCATCGGCCGCCCGGTGCGCTCGTACAACCTGTCGATCCTGGGTTTCTGGACGCTGGCGTTCTTCTACGCGCAGGTCGGCGGCCACCACCTGGTGGGCGGGCCGGTGCCCGGCTGGCTGATCACGCTGTCGATCGTGCAGAGCATGATGATGATCATCCCGGTGGCGGCCTTCACCATCAACATGGCCGGCACGATGTGGGGCCGCATGCACCTGGCGCGCCATTCGCCGACGCTGCGCTTCATGATGTTCGGCGGCCTGATGTACATGCTGTCGTCGCTGCAGGGCTCGTTCGAGGCGCTGCGCGGCATCAACCAGATCACCCACTTCACCCACTTCACGGTGGCGCATGCGCACCTGGGCGCGTACGGCTTCGTCACCATGGTGCTGTTCGGCGCGATCTACTTCATGCTGCCGCGCGTGCTGCACTGGGAGTGGCCGTACCCGCGGCTGATCTCGCTGCAGTTCTGGCTGGCGGCGGTGGGCATCGGCATCTACTTCGTCGGCCTGAGCATCGGCGGCTGGCTGCAGGGCGTGGCGATGCTCGACGGCACGCGGCCGTTCATGGAATCGGTGCAGGTCACGCTGCCGTATCTGCAATCGCGCAGCGTGGGCGGCGCACTGATGCTGGCCAGCCACCTGGTCTTCGTCGGCCACTTCCTGGCGATGGTGTTGCGCTTCGGGCCGACGCGCACCGGCGCGGCGCTGTTCTCGTCCAAGGCCGAAGCGCTGGGGTTGGCACATGGAGAATGAAGTCAAGCTCGCCGCCGGCGCCATGGTGACGCTGGGCCTGGCCACCGCCGCGCTGATGGTGCTGCCTTACATCCAGGTGCGCGACGTGCGGCCGCCCGACGGGCTGAAGCCCTACACCAGCGCCGAGCGGCGCGGGCGCGCCGCCTACATCGCCAACGGCTGCATGTACTGCCACACGCAGCAGCCGCGCGACCGCAGCTTCGGCCCCGATGCCGAGCGCGGCTGGGGCCGCGCGTCGGTGCCGGCCGACTACTACTACGACAAGCCGCACCTGCTGGGCAGCATGCGCACCGGGCCCGACCTGCTGAACATCGGCGTGCGCCAGCCGAGCAAGGACTGGCAGCTGGGCCACCTGTACCAGCCGCGCGCCTACGTGCCCGGCTCGATCATGCCGGCCTACCCGTACCTGTTCGAGACCAAGGCCGCGGCCGAGCCGGGCGACGAAGAGGTCAAGCTGCCGCCGGGCTTCGCCCCGGCCGGCCAGGTGGTGGTGGCGCTGCCCGAGGCGCTGGACCTGGTGAAGTACCTGCAAAGCCTGGACCGCAGCTACCCGGTGCTGCCGCCGCCGCCGCGCGATGCCGCCGCACCGGTCGCGCCCGCCAAGCCGGCGTCCTGACGGAGCGTTTCACCCATGTCCACCGACACCACCGACCCCAACCGCTCGCAGCAGCGCGAGAACGCCGACCCCGAGGAGTCGATCCGCCCGATCCCGCTGGCCGCGGCCGCCATCACCTTGGTGATGGTGCTGTTCGGCGTGGGCTACATCTTCACCTCGGAGCCGCTGGCCAACAGCGCGCTGGGCGACCAGCGCACGCTGGCCGACCTGTCCGGCCCGGCGCCTGCCCCCGCCGGTGCCGCGGTCGACGGCAAGGCGCTGTTCGCCGCGCACTGCGCGGCCTGCCACCAGGCCACCGGCAAGGGCGTGCCCGGGGTGTTCCCGCCGCTCGATGGCTCCGAATGGGTCAACCGCACACCGCGCGTGCTGGCCAACATCTTGCTGCACGGCGTGACCGGCAGCATCGTCGTCGCCGGCAACGACTACAACGGCAGCATGCCCAGCTTCGCCCATCTGGGCGACGCCGAACTCGCGGCGCTGGCCAGCTACATCCGCGCGAGCTGGGGCAACAAGGCCGAAGCGCTGCTGCCCGAGCTGTTCGCGCAGGAGCGCAAGAGCAGCGAGCGCAGCACGCCGTTCGAAGGCGGTGCCGCGCTCGAGGCGCTGGGCCACTGACGCCGCTGCGCCGATGCTGCGCACCGCGTTGGCCAGCGCGCTGCTGATCTTCGGCGGCTATGCCGCGGCGGCCTGGATGACGCACGACTTCCAGGTCTGGACCGACGAGGGCGCACGCCGGCTCGAGGTCGCGCTGCACCCGGTGCCGCTGCCTGAAACCCAGGTGCAGGGGCCGCAGCTGACCGCGACCGACCTGGATGCGCTGCTGGGCCAGGAAGGCGGCGTGACCATCGCCGGCTTCATCTACACCCATTGCCGCAGCGTGTGCCTGTCGCTGGGCAGCACATTCCAGCAACTGCAGGACGCGCTGCAGGCCGATGCGGCGGCCGGCCGCGGCGGTGCGGTGCGGCTGCTGTCGATCAGCTTCGACGGCGCGCGCGACGACGCGGCCGCGCTGTGGGCCTATGGCCGCGCGCAGCGCGCCGACGCGGCGCTGTGGCGCTTCGTGCGCGTGGCCGACGCCGGGCAGCAGCGCGCGCTGCTGCAGCGTCTGGGCGTGGTCGTGGTGCCGGATGGCCGCGGCGACTTCGAACACAACGCCGCGCTGCTGGTGATCGACGCCCGCACCCCGGCCGGGCCGCAGCTGGTGCGCGTGTTCGACCTGGCCGAGCAGCAACTCGCGCTGGACTACGCGCGCCACCGCGCGCGCAGCGCGCCATGACGGCGCAGCGCGCGATGAAGGCCGGCGCAAACCGGCGCGGGTTGATGCTGGCGCGGCGCTGGCGGGCGCAGCTTGCCGAGCAGGCCACACCGCGGCGCCAGGCGCTGGCCGGGCTCGCGCTGCTCGCGTTGCTGGCCTGGCCGGCGCTGCACCAGTACCTGCAGGCCAGCATGTGGCGCCACATGCTGCTGCAGTACCTGCTGTGGATGGCCGCCGGTGCGCTGCTGGCACCCGCCATACCGCCGCGCATGCGTGGCGCGATCGCGCGCTGCAACGCCCACGGGCTGAGCGGGCTGGTGTTCACCGCCGTGGTGCTGGCGGTGCTGATGGTGCCGCGCGTGCTCGACCTGGCGCTGCGCGAGCCGGCGATCGATCTGGCCAAGTGCGCGGCGCTGGTGCTGGCGGGCAGCGCGCTGCGCCTGTCATGGCCGGCGGCGACGCCGGTGGTGCAGGGCTTCTTTCTGGGCAACCTGCTGCCGATGACCTTTGTCGTCGGCCAGCTCTACCTCGAATCGCCGCTGCGCTTGTGCAACGCTTACCTGCTCGACGACCAGGCGCGGCTGGGCCGCTGGTTGAGCGGCCTGGCCGTGCTGCTGGCGCTGGCCTGGCTGCTGCGCGTGGGCTGGCGGCTGGCGCGGCCTGACGCGCCACGCGAAACCGCCGCCGGGCGGCGCGCCTGAGAGTCTGCGAAGCACCCCGCCACACGGGGCGGCCCGATCAGGCGTGACGCAGGTCGCGCAGCGCCGGCAAGCCGGGCAGGCCGCAGGCGCAGTGCACCGCGTTGCGGATCGCGCGCGCCACCGCCTCGGCCGCCAGCACGCCCAGCAGTGTCAGGTCGGGCGCACCGCCGACCCGGCCGGTGGCCAGGCCGAACAGCGTGTCGCCGTCGGCCATGGTCAGCGGGCGCCCAGCCGCTCGGGCAGGTGGCCTTCCAGCAGCGCGGCAGTGATGCGCCTGAAGCCGCGGCCGTCGCCGTTGCGCGCACCGGCCAGCACCCGGGCCTGCTCGTCGAGCACGTCGCCCACCGCGTTGACGGCGACCAGTGCGCCGACCGTCACCTCACCCAGCCTCAGCGACGCGCTGCCGATGCCGCCCTTCATCGCGTGTTCGATGCCGAACAGCTTGCCCACCGTCGCCCCGGCACCGGCACCGACGCTGCCCTGCGCCGGCGGATCGCCGCTGGCGGCGTCGCAGGCGGCATGGCCGGCGGCCGCATCGGGGCGGATTCCCGGGTCGCCGACCCACAGGTCGAACAGCACCGCCGCCGGCACGATCGGCACCCGCGCCGCGCCGACCGTCAAGCCGCAGCCGCCTTCGTCGAGCCAGCGCATCACGCCGCCGGCGGCATCCAGCCCGAAGGCGCTGCCGCCGGTGAGCAGCAGCGCGTGCACCTGCTGCACCAGGTTGTCCGGGCACAGCAGATCGGTCTCGCGCGTGCCCGGCGCGCCGCCGCGCACCGCCACGCCGCAGGTCGCGCCGTGTTCGCACAACAGCACGCTGCAGCCGGTGGGCCGGCGCGCGTCGGTGAAATGGCCGACGCGCAGCCCGGCGACGTCGGTGATCGAGCCCGGATACAGCGGCGCGTCAGACGCCGTCATGCAAACACGCCGGCGGTGTCGCGCATGCGCGCGCTGACCTCGCCGAGGTGGTGCAGCGTGTCGCCGAAGCTCAGCTCGATCACCGTCAGCCGCTTGAAGTAGTGGCTGGAGATGTACTCGTCGGTGACGCCGATGCCGCCGTGGATCTGCGTGCACTGCTGGCCGACGAAGCGCATCGAGCTGCCCAGCTGCACCTTGGCCTGCGACAGCGCACGGCGCCGCTGCTCGGGCGGCTCGCCCAGCTTCAGGCTGGCGAAGTAGCTCATCGAGCGGCCCAGCTCGAGCTGCATCTTGACGTCGGCGATGCGGTGGCGCAGCGCCTGGAAGCTGGCGATAGGCACGCCGAACTGTTTGCGCTGGTGCATGTAGTCGACGGTGATCGCGGTCATGCGATCCATCAGGCCCACGCCTTCCGCGCACAGCGCGGCGATGGCAGCGTCGGCCGCGTGCTCGAGCGCGTCGTGGCCGTTGCGGGTCAGCAGCGTGGCCGGCGCCTCGGCCAGCACCAGGTCGGCGGCGCGCGCGCCGTCCTGGGTTGGGTAGCCGCGCAGCGTCACGCCGGCCGCGGCCTTGTCGACCACGAAAAGCGCGACGCCAGCCGCGTCGCGCTCGCCGCCGCTGACGCGCGCCGACACGATGAAGGCATCGGCCTCGTCGCCGGCCGGTACCACGACCTTGCTGCCGCTGAGCTTCCAGCCGCCGCCGGACTCGGCCGCTTTCAGGGCAACCTGGTCGAGCCGGTAGCGCGAGTGGCGCTCCTGCTGTGCCAGCACCAGCAGCGCTTCGCCCGCGGCGATCTTCGGCAGCCACTGCTGCTGCAGCTGCGCCGAGCCATGCGACAGCAGCGCCGGTGCCACCAGCGCGGCCTGCGCGTAGGGTGCGTTGACCAGGCCGCGGCCCAGCTCTTCCATCACCACCATCGCCTCGACCGCGCCGAAACCCATGCCGCCGTGGGCCTCGGGGATCACCAGGCCGGCCAGGCCGAGGCCGTTGAGCTCGCCCAGCACCGCGCGCGTGAAGCCGCCGGCCTTGGCCAGCGCATGGCGGCGCTCGAAGCCGAAGTCCTTGTCCACCCAGCGCCGCACCGCGTCGCGCAGCTGTTCTTGTTCGTCGCTGAATTCGAAGTCCATGACAGTTGCCTCGTCAATCTGACTGGAGCCCCTTTCTCCTCGGGGGAAAGGGGCTGGGGAAAGGAGCCGTGTTTCCAGCCCTTCGGGCTGAAGACCGCAGGCCTTCAGCCGAGCACCGTCTGCGCGACGATGTTGCGCTGGACCTCGTTCGATCCGCCGTAGATCGTGGTCTTGCGCTGGTTGAAGTAGGTGCCCGCCAGCGGCAGCAAGAAGCGGTCGATCGCGATGTCGCCCTGCCAGCCGGCTTCCATCGCCTCGTGCAGGTAGGGCACGGTGCAGGGCCCGCCGGCCAGCATCATCAGCTCGCTGTAGCGCTGCTGGATCTCGCTGCCGCGGATCTTCAGCAGGCCCGCCACGTCCAGGCTTTGCTTGCCGGACTTCTCGGCCCACAGCACGCGCAGCACCATCATCTCCAGCGCCACGATGTCGACCTCGAGCAGCGCGATCTGGTCGCGAAAGCGCGCGTCGTCCCACACGCCTTCGCTCTTGGCGATGCGCTTGAGTCGTTCCAGCTCGCGCTTGGCGCGGTTGACGTCGGCGATGTTGGTGCGCTCGTGCGCCAGCAGGTGCTTGGCGTAGGTCCAGCCCTTGTTCTCCTCGCCGATCAGGTTTTCCGCCGGCACCTCGACGTTGTCGAAGAACACCTCGTTGACCTCGTGCTCGCCGTCCAGCGTGATGATCGGGCGCACCGTGATGCCGGGGCTTTTCATGTCGATCAGCAAGAAGCTGATGCCGGTCTGCGGCTTGCCTTCGCTGCTGGTGCGCACCAGGCAGAAGATCCATTCGCCGTACTGGCCGAGCGTGGTCCAGGTCTTCTGGCCGTTGACCAGGTACTTGTCACCGCGGCGCTCGGCGCGGCACTTCAGCGACGCCAGGTCGGAGCCCGAGCCCGGCTCGCTGTAGCCCTGGCTCCACCACACGTCGCCGCTGGCGATGCCGGGCAGGAAGCGCGCGTGCTGCTCGGCGTTGCCGAAGGTCATGATCACCGGTGCCACCATCACCGGGCCGAAGGGCACGATGCGCGGCGCGCCGGCCAGCGCGCATTCCTCTTCGAACAGGTGCTTTTGCACCGCGCTCCAGCCCGGGCCGCCGAACTGCTTGGGCCAGCCATAGCCCAGCCAGCC
>CALBTN010000251.1 GCA_937967345.1 uncultured Rubrivivax sp.
GCTCGATCATGTACAACCAGGTCAAGATGTCGTCCGAAGGCATCGCCCAGATCGCGCTGGTGTTCGGCCCTTCGACGGCCGGCGGCGCCTATATCCCGGCGCTGTGCGACGAGCTGGTCATCGTGCGCAACCAGGGGGCCATGTTCCTCGGCAGCCCGCAACTGGTGTACGCCGCCACCGGGGAAGTGACCAACTCGGAAGCCTTGGGTGGCGCGCTGATGCATTGCAGCCTCAGCGGCGTGGCCGACCACCTGGCCGAAGACGACGCCCATGCGCTCGACATCACGCGCCGCATCGTGCGCCACCTGGGCGAGCCGGCGCCGCTGCGCTGGACACGCGCGGCGGCTGAAGACCCGCTGTACCCGGTGGCCGAACTGCGGGGCCTGGTGCGCCAGGCGCATGGTGACGCCCCGGTCGATGGCCGGGAAATCCTCGCCCGCCTCGTCGATGGCAGCCGCTTCCAGGAATTCAAGCCCCTGCATGGCGAGACACTGCGCTGCGCGTTTGCCCGCATCGAAGGCTTCGAGGTCGGCATCGTCGCGGGCCACGGCGCGCTCAGCGCGCAGGCGGCGGCCAAGGGCGCCCACTTCGTCGAGTTGTGCGTCCAGCGCGATATCCCGCTCGTGTTCCTGGTCGATTCGCCCGGCTTCGCCGGCAGCGACGAGCCCGGCCAGGGCGGCATCGGCCGCCACGGCGCGAAGCTGCTCAACGCGGTGGCCAATGCCGACGTGCCCAAGTTCACCGTCATCGTCGGCCAGGCCTTCGGTGCGGCCTACCAGGCGCTGTGCGGCCGCGCCTTCAAGCCCAACGCGTTGCTCATGTGGCCCAACGCACGCGCCGCCGCATCGCCCGATGCGCACGACGACGAGGCCTGCGCCCTGAACTGGGCCCGCCACCTGTGGTGCGACGCCGTCGTCGAGCCCGAGCACACGCGCGGCGTGCTCGCACAACTGCTCGACGCCGCCGGCCGGGCGCCGGCCCGGCCGGGTGCCTACGGCGTCTTTCGCATGTGAGCGGCCGCCGGCTCAACCCGGCGGCCGTTCACCTTCGACCCAGCGCGCCACCTCGCGCTTGAAGTCCACGAAGAACTGCAACGAGGCCGGATTCATCATCGCGTCGCGGCTGGCCACCTTCTCCGGCGCCGCACCCAGCAGGATCTTGCGCACCGGCACTTCAAGCTTCTTGCCGGTGAGCGTGTACGGCACGGCGTCGATGGCGAAGCAGCGGTCGGGCACATGGCGCGGCGAGCCTTGCGTGCGCAGCGCCTGCGTGATGCGCGCCTGCATCGCGGCGTCAAGCGTGCAGCCCGGCTTGGGCACGACGAACATCGGCATGAAGAACCTCCCGCCCGGCAGGTCGAGATTGACCACCAGGCTGTCCTGCACGCCTTCGACGTTCTCGACGATGCGGTAGATCTCGGCCGTGCCGATGCGCACGCCGGCGCGGTTGAGCGTCGAGTCGGAGCGGCCGTAGATGTAGCAGCCGCCGCGCTGGTTGACCTTGAAGAAGTCGCCGTGACGCCACTGGCCGGGGTAGACGTCGAAGTAGCTGTCGCGGTAGCGGCGGTTGTCGCTGTCGCCCCAGAAGTACAGCGGCATCGACGGCATCGGCTGGCGGATCACCAGTTCGCCCACGCCGTCGATCAGCGGGTTCCCGTCGTCGTCCAGCGCGTGGGCGTCCACGCCCAGCAGCCGCGTCTGGATTTCGCCGGCATGCACCGGCAGCGTGGGCGAGGCGCCGACGAAGGCCGAACAGACATCGGTGCCGCCGCTCTGCGAGGTAACCCAGAGGTCCTGCTTGACCTCGCGGTAGAACCACTCGAAGGTTTCCGGTGTCGCCGGCGAGCCGCCCAGCAGCACGCCTTCGAGCGCCGACAGGTCGTACTTCTGCGCCGGCCGCACGCCGGCCTTGATCATCATCTGCACGAAGGTCGGGCTGGCGCCGAACATCGTGACGTGGTGCTCGGCTGCCAGCTGCCACAGCCGCTCGACATCGGGCGCGAGCGGGTTGCCGTCGTACAGCACGATGCGCCCGCCCTGGCACAGCCCCATGACCATGAAGTTGAACATCATCCAGCCGGTGGTCGTGTAGAAGAACAGGCACGAGTCCGGCGTCTGGTTGGCGTGGAAGGCGATGACCTTGAGCGTCTCGAGCGTGATGCCGCCGTGGCTGTGCGTGATCGCCTTGGGCAGGCCGGTGGTGCCCGAGGAGTACAGGATCCACAGCGGGTGCGCGAACGCCACATCCTCGTAGCGGAAGTCCTCGTGCCGTATCGGCCGTTCGGCCATCACCTCGGACCACAGCCGCGCGCGGGGCGTCGGCCTCGGCGTGGCGGGGTCGAGGTCGGGCAGGAAAACCAGGTGCTCCAGCGTGGGCAGGCCTTCGACAAGCTGGGCCAGTTCGGCGCCGCGGGCAAAGTCCTTGCCGCCGAAGCGATAGCCGTCCACCGCGAACAACAGCCGGGGCTGGATCTGCTGAAAGCGGTCGAGGATGCTGCGCGCGCCGAAATCGGGCGCGCACGCCGACCAGACGGCGCCGATGGCCGTGGTGGCCAGCAGCGCGATCACGGCCTCGGGCGTGTTCGGCAGGGTCGAGACCACGCGGTCGCCGGGGCGGATGCCCATGCGGCGCATCGCCTCGGCCAGCGTCGCCACCTGGTCGCGCAGGGTCTCCCAGTTCAAGGTCGTGGGTGGCCGGATCTCGCTGCGATGGTGGATCGCCGGCCGCCCGAGTTGCCCCTTGCGCAGCATGTGCTTGGCGAAGTTCACCCGCGCACCGGGAAACCACACCGCACCCGGCATCACGCGCTTCTTCAGCACGCATTCGTACGCCGTCGAGGAGTCGATCTCGAAGTACTGCCACAGCGCAGCCCAGAAGTCCTCCACTGAGTCCACCGACCACTGCCAGAGCGACGAGTAGTCGGCGAAGTGCAGGTTGCGGTGTCGGCGCAGCCAGTCCATGAAGCGGGAAACCTGCGACGACTGCACGAACTCCGGGCTTGGAGTCCAGAGCAAATCGCCTTCCCTGATCGCCATGGCGCTGACTCCGACTGAGTTTGTCAAGGGTGGGGCCCGGCCGCTCGTGCCACGCGGCCAACAAAGCCGACGATCAAGCGGTTGACCTCGTCCGGGGCCTCGAACGCGACCCAATGGCTGGCGTCGGCAACGCTGCGGCAGACAAGGTGCGGGGCGCAACGCTGCAGATACTCGGCGCGTGCCGCGGCATCGGGCCGCGGCAGCGGATCTCGCGCCGGCAGCACCGCCAGCACCGGACAGACCACCTGGCGCAGGCTCGGGCCCAGCGTGTCGCGGTAGCCGAGAAAGCGCGACTTGAAGCGCGTCATGGCGTGGTTGCGCCGCTGCATGGCCACCGTCAGCTCGTCGATGCTCCCCGGGTCGGCGATCATCATCATCTCGAGGTTGGCGCGGTGAGTGGCGTTGGCCTCGGCGTCGCTCGCGCCCGGCGGCACCGGCTTCAGCGGCGGGCGATGCCAGGCGCCCGGCGGAAAGCCACCCGGAGCGAGCAGGCAAGCCGCGAAGATGCGCTCGGGCAGGTGCGCCGCCAGCCACGCCGTCACCACCCCGCCCCATGAGAATCCGGCGACGGCAAAGCGCTGCCCAAGCGGCACCAGACCCGCTTCGAGGGCCGCCGTCAGGTACGCGCCGTAGCCGTCGAGGTCGGCGTCGTTGGGCACGTCGAGCGATTCGCCCATGCCCGGCAGGTCGGGCACGACCAGGCTGAAGTGGCGCGACAGCGGCTCGATGTTGCGCACCCAGTGCGTCCACGACCCCGTGCCGCCGTGCAGCAGCAGCAGTGTCGGGCCCGTGCCGAGGCGCAGCGCCTTGACGCCCGCGGCCCTCACGGTCTCGATCGCCAGTCCGGGAAAGAAGACCTCGGGGCGGATGTCGTGCATCGGGGCCGCGTTCACAGCGTCGCGTCGGTGCCGAGCAGGTTGGTGATCTGGCTGGACAGCACGCCGCCGTTGCCGTGGCACAGCGCCACCTCGGCGCCGGACACCTGCCGCTCGCCACATTCGCCGCGCAACTGGCGCACGGCCTCGACGAGCGTGAACATGCCGTACATGCCCGGATGCACGCACGACAGCCCGCCGCCGTTGGTGTTGACCGGCAGCCTGCCGCCCGGCGCAATGGCGCCGCTGGCGACGAGCGGGCCGCCCTCGCCCTTGGCGCAGAAGCCCAGGTCTTCCAGGAACAGAAGGGTGTTGATAGTGAAGGCGTCGTACAGCTCGACGACGTCGACGTCATGCGGGCCGAGCCCGGCCATCGCGAAGGCGCGCTGGCCCGAGTCGATCGCGGCGGTGCGCGTCAGGTCGGCCATCGACACGATGTTCATGTGCGTCGTCGCCGCCGCCGCGCCGAGCAGGTAGACCGGCCGCTTCGGCAGGTGCCGGGCGCGGTCGGCGCGCGTCATCACCACCGCCGCGCCGCCATCGGTGACGAGGCAGCAGTCGCGCACCGTGAGCGGGCTCGACACCATGCGCGAGGCCAGCACGTCCTGCACCGTGAGCGGGCCGCGCATGAAGGCCTCGGGGTTGAGGTTGGCCCAGCCGCGCGCGGCCACCGCCACCGCGGCGAGCTGCTCGCGCGTGGTGCCGTATTCGTGCATGTGGCGCGACGCCGCCAGCGCGTACGAGGTGGCGGGAAAGATCGGCGCATAGGGCGCCTCGTAGGCGAAGGGCTTGACCGCCGAGACCAGCTTGCCCGAGGCCGTGCGCTGGTTGCTGCCGTAGAAGATCAGCGCCGTCTCGCACAGCCCTTCCTTCAGCGCCATCGCCGCCATCAGCGTGTACGACAGGAAGG
>CALBTN010000252.1 GCA_937967345.1 uncultured Rubrivivax sp.
ATGCCGATCTTGAACAGGTCGAAGACGGAGATGGCCATTGCTTCGGCGTCAGGTGTAAGCCGACAGCGGCGGGCAACTGCAGCTGAGGTTGCGGTCGCCCCAGACGTTGTCGACGCGGCCCACCGGGGCCCAGTACTTGGGCTGCGGCAGGCCGCGCACCGGGTAGGCTGCCTGCTCGCGGCTGTAGGGGTGCGGCCAGTCGGCCTTCAGCAGCGCTTCGGCGGTGTGCGGCGCGTTCTTCAGCGGGTTGTCGTCCTTGGGCCACTCGCCGCGCTCGATGCGCGCGATCTCGCCGCGGATCGCGATCATCGCGTCGCAGAAGCGGTCGAGCTCGATGCGCGGCTCGCTTTCGGTGGGCTCGACCATCAGCGTGCCGGCCACCGGGAAGCTCAGCGTGGGGGCGTGGAAGCCGTAGTCGATCAGCCGCTTGGCCACGTCCTCGGCGCTGACGCCGCTGCTCTTTTGCAACGGGCGCAGGTCGAGGATGCACTCGTGCGCGACGCCGCCGCCCTTGATGCCGGCAATCTCGCCGCTGTAGTGGATGTCGTAGTGCTCGGCCAGCCGCGCGGCCACGTAGTTGGCGCTGAGGATCGCGGTCTCGGTGGCGTGACGCAGGCCCTCGGCGCCCATCAAACGCATGTACATCCAGCTGATCGGCAACACCGCGGCGTTGCCCCAGGGCGCCGCCGCTACCGGGCCCACCGGCGCGTCGCTGCCGCCGCCCGGCCGTGCCGGCAGGAAGGGCACCAGGTCCGCGGCCACGCATACCGGCCCGACGCCGGGGCCGCCGCCGCCGTGCGGGATGCAGAAGGTCTTGTGCAGGTTCAGGTGGCTGACGTCGCCGCCGAATTCGCCCGGCGCCGCCAGGCCGACCAGCGCGTTCAGGTTGGCGCCGTCGACGTAGACCCGGCCGCCGAACTCGTGCACCGTGGCGCACAGCGCCTTGACCTGCGGCTCGAACACGCCGTAGGTCGACGGGTAGGTGATCATCACCGCGGCCAGCTTCTGGCGGTGCTGCTCGCACTTGGCGCGCAGGTCGGCCAGGTCGACGTTGCCCATGGCGTCGCACTTCACCACCACCACCTGCATGCCCGTCATGTGCGCGCTGGCCGGGTTGGTGCCGTGCGCCGATTCGGGGATCAGGCAGATGTCGCGCTGGCTGTCGCCGCGGCTGGCGTGCCAGGCGCGGATCGCCAGCAGCCCGGCGTATTCGCCCTGGCTGCCGGCGTTGGGCTGCAGGCTCACGCCGGCATAGCCGGTGGCCTCGGCCAGCCAGTCGCACAGCTGGCGGTTCAGCTCCTCGTAGCCGGCCAGCTGGTCGCGCGGCGCGAACGGGTGCACTTGCGCGAACTCGGGCCAGGTGATCGGGATCATCTCGGCCGTGGCGTTGAGCTTCATCGTGCAGCTGCCCAGCGGGATCATGCAGCGGTCCAGCGCCAGGTCCTTGTCGGACAGGCGCCGGATGTAGCGCAGCATCTCGGTTTCGCTGTGGTGGGTGTTGAACACCGGGTGCGTCAGGTAGCTGCTGGAGCGGCGCAACGCGGCCGGAATCATCGGCTCGATGCCCTGCTCGAAGGCGGCGACGTCGGGCAGCGCCTGCCCCGGCTTGGCGAACACCCGCCACAGCGCCGCGATGTCGTCGCGCGTGGTGGTTTCGTCCAGGCTGATGCCGATCATCGTGTCGCCCCACTCGGGGAAGCGCCGCAGGTTCATGCCCGCGGTCAGCGCGCGCGCGGCGATGTCGGCGGTGGCGCTGCCGGTGTCCAGGCACAGCGTATCGAACGCGCTGTCCTTGCGCACCGTCACGCCCAGCTGGCGCAGCCCCTGCGCCAGGATCGCGGTGTAGCTGGCCACGCGTTGCGCGATGCGCTTCAAGCCCTGCGGCCCGTGGTAGACCGCGTACATGCTGGCCATCACCGCCAGCAGGACCTGCGCGGTGC
>CALBTN010000253.1 GCA_937967345.1 uncultured Rubrivivax sp.
AGGTGACGAGGTCCGCCACGCGCGGGTCATGACGGCGCTCGCCCACCGCCACGGTCGAACGCCGCGCGCGGTCGCGGTCCCGGCCCTGCCGTGCCGCACGCTCGACGCGATCGCGCCCAGCGTCGGCAGCGCGCTGCGCTACGTGCCCGAACTCACCTGGATCCTGTTCCTGCGCGTGCTCGACGAGCAGGAGGCGCTGGAGCGCGACGAGGCCGAGGCGCTGGGCCTGCGCTACACGCCGTCGCTGGGCAGCCCCTGGCGCTGGCTGGACTGGGCCGCACCGGCCAGCGACGCGGCCGACGCGCCGGCCACGCCCGAGGGCCTGCCGATCGGCTGGAAACGGCGCGAGCTGACCGAAGCGCGGCGCGGCAGCTTCTTCGCCTTCGTCAACGGCGAGCTGCTGCCGCACTTGCGCGGGCTGCGCGAGCTGCCGGGCGCGACGCCGAAGCAGAAGGTGATCAGCGAGATCGTGTCGGCGGTGGAGCGCGTGCGCGTCGACACCGAGGCCAACTTCTGCGACGTGCTCGACCGCGTGCACGCGCTGCGCCTGGCCGGCACCGACACCCAGCACCAGTTCATGCTGTCGCAGGTGTACGAGGGTCTGCTGCTGAAGATGGGGGAGAAGAACTCCGACGGCGGCCAGTTCTACACCCCGCGCGAGCTGATCCGCGCGATGGTGCGCGCGGTGGCCCCGAAGATCGGCGAGACGGTGTGCGACCCCTGCTGCGGCACCGGCGGCTTCCTCGCCGAGGCGGCCGAGCACATGCGTCGTCAAGCTGGCGAGATCGGCACCGAGCAGTTGGAGGTGCTCAAGCACCGCACGTTCTACGGCCGCGAGAAGGACGACCTGGCCTACCCGATCGCGCTGGCCAACCTGATGCTGCACGGCATCGACCAGCCGCACCTGTGGCACGGCAACACGCTGTCGCGCCAGGCGGTGTACGACGGGCTGTACGAAGGCGCACCGGAGCGCTTCAACGTGGTGCTGACCAATCCGCCCTTCGGCGGCAAGGAAGGCGTCGAGGCGCAGGCGCGCTTCGCGTTCAAGACGCGCTCGACCCAGGTGCTGTTCGTGCAGCACCTGCTGCAGATCCTGGAGCCCGGCGGGCGCTGCGGCGTGGTGCTGGACGAGGGCTTCCTGTATCGCACCAACGAAGACGCATTCGTGCGCACCAAGCGCAAGCTGCTCGACGAGAACGACGTCTGGTGCATCGTCAGCCTGCCCGGCGGCGCGTTCACCGGCGCCGGCGCGGGCGTGAAGACGAACCTGGTCTTCTTCACCCGCGGCCGGCGCACCGAGCGCATCTGGTACTACGACCTGTCGCAGGTGAAGGTGGGCAAGAAGACGCCGCTGACGCTGCAGCACTTCGCGCGTTTCTTCGAGCTGCTGCCGCAGCGCGGCAGCGAAGCGGCCGAGACCGAGCACAGCTGGACGCTGGACTTCGCGGCGCGGCGCGCGCAGGCGCGCTCCGACGCGGCGCCGCACCGGCGCGAGGCCGAGGCGCAGCGCGAGCGCGCGCTGGGCCTGCGTGAGCGCGCACGCGCGCTGCGCAAGGCCGGCGACGCGGCCGGCGCCGACCAGGCGGGCAGCGAAAGCGCCGAGGCCGAACGGCTGGTGCGGGAGGCTGAGGCCAAGGCCCAGGCCATCGACGACGCGGTGTACGACCTGAAGGCCGTGAATCCGCGCGAGAAGAAGGTGCTCGACCAGCGCACGCCGCAACAGCTGCTGGCCGACATCGAAGCCAAGGGAGTCGAGGTCGAGTTGGCGCTGGCCCGGCTGAAGGCGCTGCTGGCCCAGGCCTGAATCGGGCCCGGCGGCTACAATGCGGCTCGCTGCCGCGGCCTCCAGTCATCGCGGCGCAGTCGCTTCCGACACCTCTTCCGACCTTCGCGCTGCAGACTGGTGCGCCCGCCACGGGTTGCCGCAGACCGCGAACCTGGCTCCGCAAGGAGCCCACCGTTTCAACATGAGTTTCAAAGACCTCGGCTTGGCCGAGCCCCTGGTTCGTGCCGTGCACGAACACGGCTACGACACGCCCACGCCGATCCAGGCGCAGGCCATTCCCACCATCCTGTCCGGCGCCGACCTGATGGGCGGCGCGCAGACCGGCACCGGCAAGACCGCCGGCTTCACGCTGCCGATGCTGCAGCGGCTGATGGCCAAGCCTGCCGTGCGCGATGCGCGCGGCCGCATCCCGATCCGCGCGCTGATCCTCACGCCCACGCGCGAACTCGCCGCACAGGTGGAAGAAAGCGTGCGCGTGTACGGCAAGTACAGCCGCTTGAGCAGCATGGTGATGTTCGGCGGCGTCGGCATGCAGCCGCAGATCGACAAGCTGAAAAGAGGTGTCGACATCCTGGTGGCCACGCCGGGCCGGTTGCTCGACCACCACGGCCAGGGCACGCTGGACCTCAAGCAGGTCGAGATCTTCGTGCTCGACGAAGCCGACCGCATGCTCGACATGGGCTTCATCCACGACATCAAGAAGGTGTTGGCGGTGCTGCCGGCGAAGAAGCAAAGCCTGCTGTTCAGCGCCACCTTCAGCGACGAGATCAAGGCGCTGGCCGACCGGCTGCTGAACGCGCCCAAGCTGATCGAGGTGGCGCGGCGCAACTCCACCGCCGAGCTGGTGTCGCAGAAGGTGCACCCGGTGTCGCGCGAGCGCAAGAAGGAGCTGCTGGCGCACCTGATCAAGCGCGGCGACTGGCACCAGGTGCTGGTCTTCACGCGCATGAAGCACGGCGCCAACCGGCTCACCGAGTACCTCAACGACAACGGCATCAGCGCGATGGCCATCCACGGCAACAAGAGCCAGGGCGCGCGCACCAAGGCGCTGGCCGACTTCAAGAGCGGCGAGCTGCGCGTGCTGGTGGCCACCGACATCGCGGCGCGCGGCATCGACATCGACCAGCTGCCGCACGTCGTCAACTTCGAGTTGCCCAACGTGCCCGAGGACTACGTGCACCGCATCGGCCGCACCGGCCGCGCGGGGGCCAGCGGCGAGGCGATCTCGCTGGTGTGCGTGGACGAGGACATCTTCCTGCGCGACATCGAAAAGCTGATCAAGCGCAGCATCGAGCGCGAGGTGGTGCGCGGCTTCGAGCCCGACCCGAACGAGAAGGCCGAGCCGATCGTGCTCGGGCGCATGACCATCGGCGTCGGCGGCACGCGGCGCAACGCCGGCGGCGGCTTCGCCCGCAGCGGCGCCGCGGGCGCGGCACGCGGCGGCAACCCCGCACGCGGCACTGCCGGTTCGGGGGCGGCGCATGGCGCGCGTCCCGGCGGTGGCAGCGGCGGTGGCGGCGCACGCCGCGGCGGCACGGCGTCGAGCGGCCGGGGTTCGCCCGCGGCGCCGACCGGCAGCGCCGGCCGGCCGGGCGAGCGCGGCGGCCCAGGCGGGCGCGGCCGGCGCTGAGACCAGCGCCACGCTCGGCGTTGCGGTCGACTCCTGCGCCGATGGCGTCGAGCCCATCCGCCGTCGCGGCCAGCACGGCGCACGGCGCCCGCATCGGCCTCGCCTGGGGCATGCTGGCGGCGGCCATCTGGGCTGGCTACTCGGTGCTGGCACGGTTGGGCGTGAAGTCGGGATTGAGCGCGGCCGACATGACGCTATTGCGCTTCGCCCCCGGCGCGCTGCTGATGCTGCCGTTGCTGTGGCGTTGGGGCTGGCGCGATCTGGCCGGCGTCGGCTGGGGCCGCGGCCTGGCCGTGGCCGCGCTGGCCGGCCCGGGCTTCAGCCTGATGTTCATGACCGGCCTGACGCTGGCGCCGCTGGCGCACGGTGCGGTCATCACGCCGGCGGCCCAGATGCTCGCCGCGCTGTTGCTGGGTGCGGCGTTGCGTCAGCAGGCGCTGACCCGCGAGAGCCTGTGGGGTGCGGCCTTCGTGCTGCTGGGCCTGCTGTTCATGGCCGGCGACAGCCTGGGCCGCAGCGGCCGCGACACCCTGCTGGGCGACGCGCTGTTCGTGCTGGCGGGGCTGTGCTGGGCCTTGTTCGGCGCGCTGTCGCGCCAGTGGCGGCTCGATCCGCTGCGGGTGACGGCCGTCGTGCTGGTCTTGTCGCTGCTGGCATTCGCACCGCCTTACCTGTTGCTGTCCGGCCTGGGCCGGCTGGCAAGGGCCGATGCCGGCTTCGTCGTGCTGCAGGCGGTGGCGCAGGGCTTGGGCGCGGGGCTGGTGGCGATGCTTGCCTACAGCCACGCGGCGGTGCTGCTCGGCTCCGGGCGCGCCGGATTCTTCGGCGCGGTGGTGCCCGGCGCGGCGTCGCTGCTGGCGATTCCGGTGCTGGGCGAGGTGCCGTCCACGCTGCAGTGGCTCGGCATCGCCGCAGTGGTGTGCGGCTTGATGATCGCCTTCGGCGCGCTGCCGTGGCTGCTGCGCCGCCGCGACGGCATCGCGGCGTGAGCTGACACCGGCTTGCGCCGCCGCGCGCTGGCCGGGCTGGGGGCTCGGCCGTGCACCGCGGCCAGGGGCCCGCAGCGCGCAAATGCGATCGATGCGGTGCGCGGACCGTGGTCGGCGCGCAGTTCAGCCCGGCGCTGGCGGGCCGGCGTCCAGGTCCAGCGTGACGTGAACCACGCCGCCTTCGACCCGCGTGCGCATCGGCAGGCCGCTGCGCTCGAACACCTTCAGCATCGGCTGGTTGCCCGCCATCACGTCAGCCTCGAAGCGGCGCACGCCGCGCTCGCGGCCGATGCGCGCAAGCAGATCCATGAAGATCGTCGACAGGCCCTGGCCTTGATAGTCTTCTTCGACGGTGAACGACAGCTCGGCGGCCAGCGGCTCGCCCGGTCGATCGATGACGGTGTAGGCGCCGCCGCCGATGATGATTTCGTCGGCACCCTCGCCCAGGCTGGCCACCAGCGTCACCGCGCGAACGAAGTCGCTGGCTTCGATGCGGCCCAGGTCGGCCGGCGTCAGCTCCCGCTTGGCGCTGAAAAAGCGCGTGTAGACCGTCTGCGTCTCGAGCTTGTGGAATGCGTCGACGATGCGCTGCCGGTCATCGGGGCGCACCGGGCGGATCACGACCGAAATGCCGCTGCGAAGCCGCACCGGCTGGTGCAGTTCGACAACCGCCGCTCGCGCAGTCATGCCACGACAGCTTGCGCCGGCCTCGGAACGGCTTGAAGCGCGGGCCCGAGCGCCGGTCTGGCGGCCGACGGGCGCCGCGCCAACCGGGCCGTCACCGCCGTGCCGGCCCGAAACACTGCGAGGCTCAGGCGCCGCCGCACGAGCCGCAGCACACGCCGTCCTGGCCGTGCTTGGCTTTCTTGGTGATGCGCACGCGCCACTCGTCGGGCCCGCTTTGCAGATAGTCCCACGCGAAGCGGCCGGCCAGCTCGGCCTGGAACTGGTAGTACAGCGGCTTCGGGTCGTGGTCGTTGACCAGCATCATCGCCTCGCCGGCACGCAAACCGTTGAAGGTGGAAAAGATCAGCGGGTGGCGCTCGCGCGGGGCAATCTCGCGAACGTCCACGGTGCGGTCCAGGGTCTCAGCCATGCGGTCTCCGATTGAACATGCATTGAAGATGCATCTATTCTACGGGCAAATCGCGGTGAAGGTGCTTGCGCCACATCAAGGTCGCCCCGACGCCACCCCCCGCACCACACCGCACCGCTAACGCTGGCGCACGTACTGCCCCGGCGCGTCTTCCAGCACCTCGTAGCCCTTGGCGCCGATCGCCGGCGGCTTGGTCTTGGCGCTGGAATGGGTCTGCAGCCACTGCTGCCACGCCGGCCACCACGATCCGGTTTGCTGCGGCGCGCTGGCCAGCCAGTCGTCGGGCGCCAGGTGGGCATCGGCTAGGCGGCGCGTGCGCATCCGGTAGTGGCGCTTCGGGTGCACCGGCCCGGCAACGATGCCGGCGTTGTGGCCGCCGCTGGTGAGCAAGAAGGTCAGGTCGTCCGAGCGCACCAGGTTGTCGATCTTGTAGACCGACGGCCACGGCGCGACGTGGTCGGACTCGGTGCCGACGACGAACATCGGCACGTGGATGTCCGACAGCCGCACCGGCTTGCCGTGCACCGTGAAGCGGTTGGTGGCCAGTTCGTTGTCCAGGTACAGCCGGTACAGGTACTCGGTGTGCATGCGCCAGGGCATGCGCGTGCCGTCGGCGTTCCAGGCCATCAGGTCGATCATGTGGCCGCGCTCGCCCTTCAGGTACTGGTTGACGATCGGCTGCCACACCAGATCCTGCGCCCGAAGCAGCGCGAAGGCCGCGCCCATCTGCTTGCTTTCGAGCACGCCCTTGCGGTGCATCGTCGCCTCGAGCATCGCCAGCTGGCTGGGGTTGATGAAGAAGACCAGCTCGCCCGGCTCGGAGAAGTCGACCTGCGCGGCGAACAACGTGATCGACGCCAGCCGCCGGTCGGCATCGCTGCCCAGCGAGGCCGCGCCGATCGCGAGCAAGCTGCCGCCGATGCAGTAGCCCACCGCGTGCACCTTCTGGTTCGGCACGATCGCGTTCACCGCGTCCAGCGCCGCCTGGAAGCCCTTGGCGACATAGTCGTCCATGCCCAGATCGCGGTCGGCCGCACCAGGGTTCTTCCACGACACCATGAACACGGTGTGGCCCTGGTCGACCAGGAACTTGACCAGCGAGTTGCGCTCGCTCAGGTCGAGGATGTAGTACTTCATGATCCACGCCGGCACGATCAGGATCGGCTCGGCGTGCACCTGCTTGGTGGCCGGCGCGTACTGGATCAGCTCGATCAGCTCGTTGCGCAGCACCACCTTGCCCGGCGTGACGGCCACGTTCTTGCCGACCTCGAATTCCTCGGTGCCGGCCGGCACGCCGCCGGTGATGGTGCGCTGCAGGTCTTCGACCCAGTTCTTCACGCCGCGCACCAGGTTCTGCCCGTGCTGCTCGCGCGTCAGCGCCAGCAACTCGGGGTTGGAGGCCAGGTAGTTCGATGGCGAGGTCGCGTCCAGCAGCATGCGCAGCGCGAACTCCACCAGATGCGCGTGGTAGTCGGTGACGCCGTCGACGTCGTGCACCGCCGATTGCAGCAGCGCCTTGTTGTTCTGGAAGGCGCGCGCGAACACGTTGTACGGGAACTGCGTCCACTGCGGTGCGCTGAAACGCCGGTCGGCCTCGCCGTTCAGGCCATCGCCCGGTGCCAACGGCCGCCCCGACAGCGCGCGCATCGTGAACGCCCAGGTGTCCTGCGCACGCTGCAGCATCTGCCGCTGCAACTCGCCCTGGCGCGCCGGCGCCAGCGCCAGATGCGATGCCCAGTCGGCCCAGGCGTTGGCAAAGGCCGTCGGCGAAATGCCCCCAGTCATCTTGGCGAGTTGGGCTCGGAACTCGCGGTCGAACGCATTGCTGCCGGTGGTGGCGTGTTCGGTTTGTCTGCGTGGCATGTCGAAGCTTTCAGTGGATGGGTCGCGTAGCAGCCCTTGGGGCGCGGGTGTGCGGATTCTGCGTGGTCGCGGCGGCGTTGGCCACCGGCGCCGGCACCAGTCGGGATAATCGCCCGAATCCGCGCCGGCGGCAGCGCCTGGTGCGGCGTGCCGCCGATGATGTCACTGTCGCGGCAGCGATGCCGACCCGATTCGAGACCCACGCCGTGAGCGATCCCATCCTGGTGTTGAATGCCGGCTCGTCGAGCCTGAAGTTCTGCGTGCTGGCCGAAGCCGGCGGCACGATCGAGCCTCAGCTCAGCGGCCGTATCGAAGGCCTGCATGTCGCGCCGCGCTTCGTCGCCAAGGGCGCCGCCGGCAACACCCTCGACGAGAAGCGCTGGCCCGACCGCCACAGCCTGGACCACGACGGCGCGCTGGCTTTCGTGCTCGACTGGCTCGACGCGCACGGCGCGACCGGCCGCGAGCTGGCTGGCGTGGGCCACCGCGTGGTGCACGGCGGCACCGAGTTCGACCGCGCGATCCGCGTCGACGAACAGGTGATCGAGCGGCTGCAGCGGTTCGTGCCATTGGCGCCGCTGCACCAGCCGCACAACCTCAGCCCGATGCGCCGCTTGCTGGCACTGCGCCCGCGGCTGCCGCAGGTGGCGTGCTTCGACACCGCGATGCACCGCAGCAACCCCGCCGTGGCGCAGATGTTCGCGCTGCCGATGGCGCTGCACGACGCCGGAGTGCGCCGCTACGGCTTCCACGGCCTGTCTTACGAGTACATCGCCTGCGCGCTACCCGCCATCGACCCCGGCGCCGCAACCGGCCGCTGCGTCGTGCTGCACCTGGGCAACGGCGCCAGCATGTGCGCGCTGCAAGCGGGGCGCAGCATCGCCAGCACGATGGGGTTCACCGCGGTCGACGGCTTGCCGATGGCCACCCGCTGCGGCGCGATCGACCCCGGCGTGATGCTGTACCTGATCGACGAGCGCGGCATGGACGCACGCGCGATCGAGCGGCTGATCTACCACGAGTCGGGGCTGCTTGGCGTCTCGGGGGTGTCCAGTGACATGCGCGACCTGCTCGCATCGGACGCGCCGCGCGCGCGGCTGGCGGTGGAGCTGTTCGTCTACCGGGTCGGGCGCGAGCTGGGCTCGCTGGCCGCCGCGCTCGGCGGGCTCGATGCCATCGTCTTCACCGCCGGCATCGGCGAACATGCGGCGCCGGTGCGCGCGATGATCTGCCGTGCCGCCGCCTGGCTGGGCGTGGAACTGGACGACGCCGCCAATGCCCAGCACGGGCCGCGCATCAGCACCGCCGCCAGCCGCGCCCGCGCCTGGGTGATCCCGACCAACGAGGAACTGGTGATCGCGCGCCACACGCGCGAACTGCTCGCAGCGCGCTGATCCGCCGTGACCACTCTCGCGGATCAGAAGGTGTCGACGTTCGGGTCCGCCTGGTCCAGCCGCTGCAGGTGTGCCGGTGGCCGCCGCAGCGCCAGCCAGGAGTTGAGGGCGAGATCCGGTCCCACGTGCACCAGTTCACCGGGCTCGAGCATGCGCCAGTCCGCACCGGCATCGATGCGCTCGCTGGCCACGATCACCACCTCGACCGGCACCTCGCAATCCACGCGGTGGAAACTCAAGGCCGAGTTGCCGTGCACCGCGGTGCCGGTGGCCGGGTCGATGCGGCGCCGGGCGATGTGAAGCGCGCGCTGATCGGGGTAGCGCAGCGCCCACAGATGGCCCGGCGTGGCCACCAGGCAGTTCAACGAGTACAGCGGCACGTGCTCGGCCAGCCAGCCGGCAGCCGCTGCGATACCCTGCCCGACGTCCCCGCCGTGCTCGGCCGCGAACCGGGCGATCAGCGCGGCGTAGCGCTCGGAATCGGTCTCGCCCTGGACCTGCCCTAGGTAGGCCCCCAGCTGCGCCTCGACGGCTGGCAGATCGCCGAAGCCGCCGTTGTGCGCCATGATCCGCCCGCCGATGAGGAACGGGTGGGTGTTGGCCACCACCGCATGGCCGGTGGTGGCCGAGCGGATGTGGGTGATCAGCGTACGCGCAGTGACCGAACGCGCCTGCAGGCTGAACTCGGGGTCGGCATCGGCGCGCAGCGGCTGTTTGTCGATGCGCGGCACGCCGTCGGCGGCGAACCAGCCGATGCCGGTGCCGTCGGGGTTGCGGCGGCTCTCGGCGAGCATGCTGTCCGGTGCGTCGAGCAGCCAGTACTCGACGTGGACCTCCTGGTCGCCGGCGTTGATCCCGAAGAGTCGGCACATCGGGCCAGTGTGGCACCGCTGGCGCCGCTGCAGCCGTGGTGGTGGCGCCATGGCATCGCTTCGATGCCGGCCGGGCGCAAACGGCAGCCGAGCAGCGCGGCGGCATCAGCCGCGAGTTCGCCTCATGCTTCGCAGACTCTCAGGACATGCGCTGGTAGTACAGGTTCTGCGGGTGGCGCGCTTCGGCGAAGAACAGCCAGCGTTCGGCCAGCAGCCCGAGGTACTGCAGCGCGAAGGCGGGCAGCGCCCAGGCGCCGGCACCCGCGGCCAGCGCCAGCGCCAGCAGCGCCAAGGGCAAGGCGAAGCCGCAGGCCAGCGCGACCCAGCGCAGGCTGCGCAGCGCCGCCGCGCTGCGGCCGTGGAAGAACTCCCTGGTATTGAACGAGCCGCCCATGAAGCCCATCGAGCGCTGTTCGATGCGCGGGTGCTTGATGCCGATCGCGGTCTGCAAGGTGGACTTCGGCGCGAGTTGCGCATTGCGCCGCCACGCCGCGCTGCGCCCGGCCAGCCCGGCCAGCGTGAAGCCGATGGCGCCGATCACGAAGAAGCGCGCTTGCGGCGGCGCCAGCCACGCCGCCAGTGCCGCGGCCAGGGTGAAGCCGTTGGCGCAGCCCAGCAGCGTGAAGTTCAACGGCGTGAAGGCGCTGGCCCATTCGCGCAGGAAGCGGATGCACGCGTAGATCATGCCGGTGCACAAGAACAGCACGATCGCCGCCAGCGCCGCCAGCGCGCCGACGGCGAAGCTTTCGTCGCGCCGCAGCGCGTGCGCGCCGGCATAAGCCGCTGCCAGCGCGATGAAGCCCGGCAGCACGATGACCTCGCGCGACAGCCAAGACGTGCGCCACTGCGCCGCCGCGCGCCAGGCGCGCTCGGGGCGGCCGAGGTGGAAGAACGAGGCCACCAGCCCGCCCGCGGCGAGCAGCGCGGCGACCAGGCCGCCGCCGATGTAGAACGCCGCGTCGGGCAGCGTGCCCAGCCAATGGCGGTGGCTGGCCCACTCGGCGGCGAACATCGCCAGCACCAGGCCCTGCGCGGCGCCGGCCAGCGTGGTGAAGAAGATGACCGACAGCGCGGGGTGCATCGCGGCTTACCAGGAGGTGACGTCGTCGAGCGAGGGCTCGCCCGGTGCCGGCTTGGGCAACTGGCCGTCCTTCTTCAGCGGGTTGTCGGCGCGCACCAGCTGGTCGGGCTGCGCGCTCACCTCGGCGCGGCGGCGCGGCAGGTAGTGGTTGGCCGGGTTAGTGGCCCACTCGGGCATCAGCTGGTAGCCCCCGCGCTCGCGGATCGCCTGCGACACCTCGCTGTCGGCGTCGTGCACGTCGCCGAACAGCCGCGCGTTGGTCGGGCAGGCGAGCACGCACGCCGGCTTGCGGTCGCGCTCGGGCAAGGCCTGGTCGTTGATACGGTCGACGCACAGCGTGCACTTGGTCATCACCTGCTGTTGCTCGTCCAGCTCGCGCACGCCGTAGGGGCAGGCCCACGAGCAGTACTTGCAGCCGATGCACTTGTCGTAGTCGACCAGCACGATGCCGTCCTGCGGGCGCTTGTACGACGCGCCGGTGGGGCACACCGGCACGCACGGCGGATCTTCGCAGTGCAGGCAGCTCTTCGGGAAGTGCACGGTCTGCGTATTCGGGAACTCGCCGACCTCGAAGGTCTGCACGCGGTTGAAGAAGGTGCCGTTCGGGTCGGCGTCGTAGGGGTTGAAGTCGGCCAGGCTGCCGGCCGCGCCCGAGGTGTTCCACTCCTTGCAGCTGGTGACGCAGGCGTGGCAGCCGACGCACACGTTCAGGTCGATGACCAGGGCGAGTTGTGTCATGGCGGGTGTTCGTTGTGCTGCTGCGGTGTGCGCGTCAGCCGCGCGGCTTGGATTCGACGCGCCCGGCGACGAAGGCCTGCCACAGCCGCCGTGCGCCGCCGGCCGCGCCGGGCAGCGAGGGCATGGCCTCGAACTGCGGCGACGTCTCCTTGGGCTCGTCGGCGCCGGCCGGGTAGATGCGCACGCGCACGTCGTACCAGCCGGCCTGGCCGGTGACCGGGTCGGAGTTGGAGATCACGCCGTTGCCGTGCGGCAGCTCCTCCTTGATCAGGTGGTTGAGCAGGAAGCCGCGCCGCGCCTCGTTGGCATCGGGCGACAGCTGCCATGCGCCCTGCGCCTTGCCGATCGCGTTCCAGGTCCACACCGTCGCCGGCTCGACCGCTTCGGAGTAGCGGCACATGCAGCGCACCTTGCCCCATTGCGATTCCACCCACATCCAGCCGCCGTCGTCGATGCCGGCGGCGCGCGCGGTCTTGGTGTTGACGAACAGGTAGTTGTGCGTGTGGATCTGGCGCAGCCAGGCGTTTTGCGAGTCCCACGAGTGATACATCGCCATCGGCCGCTGCGTCACCGCGGCCAGCGGGAACTTCTGCAGGTCGCTGGCCTGCACCTCGAGCGGCAGCGCGAAGAACGGCAGCGGGTCGAACCAGCGCTCGATGCGCTCGCGCAGGTGCGCCGGCGGCTGCCGCCCCGCGCGCTTGCCCTGCGCGGCCAGGCGAAAGCTTTGCAGCTCCTCGCTCCACAGCTGGATCAGCACCGGCTCGCCGAAGCGGCGCAGCCGCGTGCGCATCGCCCATTCCATGTAGCCCTTGTTCCAGTTGCGCATGTACTGGTAGGACTTCGGTAACGTGTGGTGGAACACGCAGTTGTTCTTCGCGTACATCTCCCACTGCCGCGGGTTGGGCTCGCCCTTCATGAACTTCGCTCCGTCGGCGCCGCGCCAGCCGGCGAGAAAGCCGATGCCCGAGCCGTGCTCGGTTTCGTAGCGCGTGATGAAGTCCGGGTAGTCGCGGAACTTGCGGCAGCCGTCGGGCAAGGTGAAGGCCGGCAGCTTGAGCCGGCTGCCGAGCTCGATCAGCACCTCCTGGAAGGGTTTGCAGTCGCCGGTGACCGGCAGCACCGGCACGCGCACCGCATCGACCGGGCCATCGAACTCGCTGATCGGGCGGTCGAGCATCGACATCACGTCGTGGCGCTCGAGGTAGGTGGTGTCGGGCAGCACCAGGTCGGCGTAGGCCGTCATCTCCGACTGGAAGGCGTCGCTGACGACGAGGAAGGGGATCTTGTACTCGCCGCGCTCGTCCTTGTCGTTGAGCATGCGGCGCACCTCGGACGTGTTCATCGTCGAGTTCCAGGCCATGTTGGCCATGAAGATGAACAGCGTGTCGATGCGGTACGGGTCGCCGCGCCAGGCATTGGTGATGGCGTTGTGCATCAGCCCGTGCACCGACAGCGGGTGCTCCCAGCTGAAGCCCTTGTCCAGCCGCACCGGCTTGCCGTCGTCGTCGACGAACAGGTCGTCCGGCGTGGCCGGCCAGCCCAGCGGCATGGTCGGCAGCGGCGTGTTCGGCTTGACCTGGCTCGGGTGCTTGGGCGGCTTGGCGCTGGGCGGAATGGCACGCGGGAATGGCGCCTTGTGCCTGAAGCCCCCGGGCCGGTCGATGGTGCCGAGCAGGCTCATCAATATCGCCAACGCGCGGATGGTCTGGAAGCCGTTGCTGTGCGCGGCCAGCCCGCGCATCGCGTGGAAGGCCACGGGGTTGCCGGTGACGGTGTCGTGCTCCTTGCCCCAGGAATCGGTCCAAGCGATCGGAAGTTCGATCTTCTGGTCGCGCGCGGTCATGCCCATCTCGTGCGCCAGGCGGCGGATGGTCTCGGCCGGCACGCCGGTGATGCCCGCGGCCCATTCGGGCGTGCATGGGCGCACGCGCTCGGCCAGCAGCTCGAACGCGGGCTTGACCTTGCGCCCGTCGGCCAGCGTGAAGCTGCCCAGCAAGTAGGGGTCGGCACCCTCGGTGTGCGTGGCCACGGCCGAGTTGGTCAGGCGATCCCACCACAGCTTGTTCTGCGGGTACATCGCGTTGACCTCGGGTGCCGCCGCGTCCTTGATGTGCAGGCCGAAACTGGCGCTGGCCTCGTCGGCGTCGATCAGCTGCCCCGCATTGGAGTAGCGCACCAGGAAGTCGCGGTCGTACAGTCCTGTGCGCACCAGCTCGTGGATGAAGGCCAGCAGCAGCGCACCGTCGGTGCCGGGGCGGATCGGAACCCACTCGTCGGCGACGGCCGAATAGCCGGTGCGCACCGGGTTGATCGACACGAAGCGCCCGCCGGCACGCTTGAATTTGCTGATCGCGATCTTCAGCGGGTTGCTGTGGTGGTCCTCGGCGGTGCCGATCATGACGAACAGCTTGGCGCGATCGAGATCCGGGCCGCCGAACTCCCAGAACGAGCCGCCGATGGTGTAGATCATGCCGGCGGCCATGTTCACCGAGCAGAAGCCACCGTGCGCGGCGTAGTTCGGCGTGCCGTACTGGCGCGCGAACAAGCCGGTGAGCGCCTGCATCTGGTCGCGCCCGGTGAACAGGGCAAACTGCTTCGGGTCGGTGGCGCGCAGGTTGGCGAGCCGCTGCTCCAGCGTGGCGAAGGCCTCGTCCCACGAGATCGGCTCGTACAACGCGTCGCCGCGCTCGCTGCCGGCCTTGCGCATCAATGGCTGCGTCAGCCGCGCCGGCGAGTACTGCTTCATGATGCCCGACGAACCCTTGGCGCAGATCACGCCCTGGTTCAGCGGGTGGTCGGGGTTGCCGTCGATGTAGCGCAGCTTGCCGTCTTGCAGGTGCACGCGGATGCCGCAGCGGCAGGCGCACATGTAGCAGGTGGTGTGCTTGATCTCGCGCGAGCCGGGCGGCGCGGTGGCGGTGGAGTCGTGGATCGGCTGGCTCATGGCAGGCGGGCAGCGGGCCCCTGGCTGGCGCCACTGCGCGCGCGCCCGTCAGGCAGCAGGGCCTGACAGGGCTCGAAGCTGCGCACCGTGCAGCGCTCGCACACGCCGGCGTCGAGACGCCGGTACAGCACCCTGAGCACGTCGTCGCCGAGCTTGAAGAAGTTGTCGGCGCCGATCTGGTCGAACACGCCGCAGCGGCGCAGGGTTTGCAGCGGCTCGTCCTTGACATGGAACAGGTACAGCCCGCCGCCGAGCGCGCGGCGCCGCCGCGCCTCCTGCGCCAGCAGATGCGCGCCGGCCAGGTCGACGAAGTTGATGCCCGAGGCGACGATCAGCAGGTGCTTGTGCCCCGGGTTGCGCTCGTCGATGTGCTGCAAGGCCTCCTGCAGGTGGCTGACCGCGCCGAAGAAGATCGAGCCGTTGATGCGCACGATCTTCAGCTGCGGGCAATCGGGCAACCCGGTGGCCGCGCTGAACGCCGGCGGGCTCTGGCCTGGATACGGCTTGACGTCCTCCAGGCCGGGGCGCGAGGTGCGGTTCAGGTACAGCATCAGTGACAGCAGCACGCCGATGTAGATCGCGAACTCCAGGTCCAGCGTCAGCGTGGCGATGAAGGTCGCCGCCAGCACCGCGGTCTCGGGCCGGCTGGCACGCACGATCTCGGCGATCTGCGCGAAGTCGATCAAGCCCCAGGCGACGACGAACAGGATGCCGGCCATCGCCGCGATCGGCAGGTACTTGGCCAGCGGCGCGAGGAAAACCACGATGATCAGCAGGAACACCGCCGACAGCACCGCCGCCAGCGGCGTCCTGGCCCCGGCCGTGTAGTTCAGCCCGCTGCGGTTGAACGAGCCGCTCGAGGCATAGCCCGAGAAGAACGCACCCGCCAGGTTCGACAGGCCCTGGCCGATGAACTCCTGGTTGCCGTCGATGCGCTGGCCGCTCTTGAGCGCCACCGCGCGCGCGATCGACACCGCCTCGGTCAGCGCCAGCAGCCCCACCGCGATCGCGATCGGCACCAGTTGCTCGATCGTGGTGCGGTCGAACTGCGGCTTCGACAGCGGCGGCAGACCGATGTGCAGCGCACCGATGGTCTCGATGCCGGTGCGCGCCGAGCCGAACACCTGGTCGAGCCCCAGCGCGACCAGGCTGCCGGCGACCATCGCCGCGATCATGTGCGGCATCTTCGGCCACCAGCGCTTGAACGCGATGCTGGCGATCACGGTGGCCAGCGCCACGGCGGTGACGTACGGATTGATCGCGTCGAGCTGCCGCGCCAGGCCCTGCACCACCTGCTGCGCGCTGGCGCCGCGCGGGATCGCCACACCGAAGAAGTTCTTCACCTGGCTCAGCCCGATCAGCACCGCCGCACCGGCGGTGAAGCCCACCACCACGGTGTGCGACACGAAGTTGACCAGCGTGCCCAGCCGCAACGCGCCCAGCGCGAGCTGGAACACCCCGATCAGCAGGGTCAGCGTCAGCACCAGCTGCACGTACTGCTCGCTGCCCGGCGGTGCGAACGGGCTGACGGTGGCGTACACGACGATCGAGATCGCGGTCGTCGGCCCCGACACCAGGTGCCACGACGAACCCCACAGCGCGGCCACGACCGCCGGCACCATCGCCGCGTACAGGCCGTACTCGGGCGGCATGCCGGCGATGGTGGCAAAGGCCACGCCCTGCGGCACCAGCACGATGCCACCGGTCAGCCCGGCGACGGCATCGGCGCGCAGGCTGGCGCGGTCGACCCGAGGCCACCAGCGCAGCAGCGGCAGCAGCCGGTACAGCCACAGCGCGGCGGCGGCGCTGCCCGCCGCGGCGCCGGCGCGGGCGTCACGCATGTTCAACCGCTCGCAGCTCGCCCAGGATCTCGCCGTAGTGGCGGTAGCGCTGCGCGGCGATCTGGCCGCGCCCGACCGCGGCGATGACCTCGCAGCCCGGCTCATGCCGGTGCATGCAGTTGTAGAAGCGGCAGCCGCCCAAATGGGCGCGCAGGTCGGGCATCAGCGCGGCCAGCTGCGCCGCCTCGAGGTGGTGCAGCCCGAACTCCTGGAAGCCGGGGGAATCGATCAGCGCGCCGCTGCCGGCGTCGCCCAGCCGGTACCACAGCGTGCTGGTGGTGGTGTGGCGGCCCGAGTTCAGCGCGCGCGAGATCTCGCCCACCTGGGCCTGCGCGTGCGGCACCAGCAGGTTGATCAAGCTGCTCTTGCCGGTGCCGCTGGGCCCCAGCACCAGCGTGACCTTGTGCTGCAGCAGCGGGCGCAGCAGCTCGCGTGCCGCCTGCGGGTCGGCCTTGAGCGCGAACTCCAGCACCGGCTGGCCCATCTCGCGGTACGGCCGCAGGCGCTCGCGCGCGGCCGCGGCGCTGGGTTGGTCGATCTTGTTCAACCCCACCAGCGCCGGAATGCCGGCATCGGCCGCGGCAATCAGTGCGCGCGTCAGCTGCGACTCGCTGAACAGCGGCTCGCCGGCCACCAGCACCAAGACCTGATCGAGGTTGGCGGCAAAGGACTTGCTGCGCCAGGCGTCCTGGCGAAACAGCAGGTTGGTCCTGGGCTCGAGCGCCTCGATCACGCCCTCGTCGCCACTGGCCTGCCAGCGCACGCGGTCGCCCACCACCACCCCGGCGCGGCGGCCGCGCAGATGGCACAGCACGCGCCGGCCCGAGTCGGTCTCGACGAAGACGTGCCGGCCGTGCGCGGCGACCACGCGGGCCAGCGGCAGATGGCCGTGGCGGCTCACGGCTCGGCCCGGGCCAGCGCCGCCAGCCGCTGCGCCGCCGGCGGGTGCGAGTAATAAAAGCGCACGTACAGCGGGTCGGGCGTCAAGGTGGTGGCGTTGTCCTGGTGCAGCTTGAGCAGCGCGTTGGCCAGATCGCGGCCGTTGGCGTGGGTGCTGGCGAAGGCGTCAGCTTCGAACTCATGCCGGCGCGATAGCCTGGACATCAGCGGCGAGACGAAGTAGACGAACGGCGGCAGCGCCAGCGCGAACAGCAGCAGCGCCAGCGCGTCGTTCGGCGCCCCCATGTTCGGCTGCACGCCCAGCCCCTCGTAGAAGGCGGTGCGCGCGGCCAGCCAGCCCAGCAGCGCCAGCCCGAGCAGGCTCAGCCCGAAGATCGCGGCGATGCGCTTGGGCACGTGGCGATGGCTGAAGTGGCCGAGCTCGTGCGCCAGCACCGCCTCGACCTCGGCCGGCGACAGCCGCTGCAGCAGCGTGTCGAAGAACACCACCCGCTTGGCCGCGCCCAGCCCGGTGAAGTAGGCATTGGCGTGCGCCGAGCGCCGGCTGCCGTCCATCACGAACAGGCCCTTGGCGGCGAAGCCGCAGCGCCGCATCAGCGCGTGCACCCGGGCGGCCAGCGCCGCGTCGGCCAGCGGCTCGAACTTGTTGAACCACGGCGCGATCAGCGTCGGGTAGATCACCAGCAACAGCAGGTTGAAGGCCACCCAGGCGCCCCAGGCCCACAGCCACCACCAGCGGCCGGCCGCGCCCATCAGCCACAGCACCAGCGCCGCCAGCGGCAGGCCGATCACCAGGCCCAGCACCAGCTGCTTGAGCAAGTCGGTGGCGAACAGCCGCGGCGTCATGCGGTTGAAGCCGAAGCGCTGTTCGATGCGAAACACGTTGACCAGCTCGAACGGCAGTTCCAGCACGCCGCCGATCAACGCGAACGCCGCCAGCAGCGCCAGCTGGTAGGCCATGTCGCCCCAGCGCGGCCGCACCGCATCGAGCAGGGTCTGGTTCAGCGCGTCCAGCCCGCCCAGCAGCGTCCAGGCCAGCACCACCGCGGCGGCGAAGGCGCTGCTCAGCAAGCCGAAGCGGCCCTTGGCCAGCGTGTAGTCGGCGCCGCGGCGGTGCGATTCCAGACTGATGCTGCCGGCAAAGGCATCGGGCACCCGCTCGCGGTGCAGCGCCACATGCCGCATCTGCCGCGTCGCCAGCCAGAACTTGGTCGCCATCGACAGCAACAAGGCCGCGACGAACAGCGCGGTAACGGTGGAGGCTTGCATCGGGGCTGCAAGTGTAGGCTTCGGCGAGAATCGGCGCCGACCTTGCCGCCACCCCTGCGCCCCTTCTGAGCCATGAGCGACGCCACGCTGCCGAGCGACGAACACAACCTGATCTGGATCGACCTGGAGATGACCGGGCTGTCGCCGGCCACCGACCGCATCATCGAGATCGCGGTGGTGGTGACCGACGCGCAGATCACCCGCCGCATCGAAGGCCCGGTGCTCGCGGTGCACCAAAGCGATGCCGTGCTCGACGCGATGGACGCCTGGAACAAGGGCACCCACGGCAAGAGCGGGCTGATCGAGCGCGTCAAGGCCTCGGCCGTCGACGAGGCGGCCGCGCAGGCGCAGGTCATCGCCTTCCTGAAGCAGTACGTGCCCGCGGGCAAGAGCCCGATGTGCGGCAACAGCATCTGCCAGGACCGGCGTTTCCTGGCCAAGGACATGCCGGCGCTGGAGGCCTACTTCCACTACCGCAACCTGGACGTCAGCACGCTCAAGGAGCTGGCGCGGCGCTGGAAGCCGGGCGTGATCGAAGGCTTCAAGAAGGTGCAGGCGCATACCGCGCTGGCCGACGTGCACGAGTCGATCGACGAGCTGCTGCACTACCGCCAGCACCTGCTGAACCTGCAGCCTGCGTAGAAACCCGCACTGCGCTAGAATGCGCGCCGGGCCTGCCGATTCGCGTCGGCGGGCCTTTCGTTCATCACTGTTGGCCTTCGTCACCTCCTGGACGTGACAGCCCCGCAATGGGGCCATGGTCGACGGCGATGCCGTCGCCTGCCATGCGTCCATCCCGCGGCCTGTTCATCGGCCCGGTTGCCCCGCGTTGTTGCGACCTGACCTGAGCCCGGCGCCACCGCAGGCGCCGCAGCGGCATGCGCGAGCGCGCCGCACCTTGACGAAGAAAGACGACCATGAGTTTCGACAATCTGGGCCTGCACGAGGCCATCACCCGCGCCGTGCGCGATGCCGGCTACACCCAGGCCAGCGACGTGCAGCAGCACGCGATCGGCCCGGCGCTGGGCGGCGCCGACCTGATGGTGTCGGCGCGCACCGGCAGCGGCAAGACCGCCGCCTTCATGCTGCCGGCGCTGCAGCGCGTGTTGGCGGCGCGTGCCGCCAGCGGCGGCCGCCGCGATCGCAGCCAGGCGCACAGCCCGCGCGTGCTGGTGCTGACGCCCACGCGCGAGCTGGCTGTGCAGGTGGCGCGCGCGGCCATGAGCTACGGCCGCCACGTGCCCTACCTGCGCGTGGCCACCGTCGTCGGCGGCGTGCCCTACGGCGCGCAGCTGAAGGCGCTGCGCGACGGGCCCGACCTGCTGATCGCCACGCCGGGCCGGCTGATCGACCATCTGCAAAGCGGTCAGTGCCGCCTCGACCGCCTCGAGCTGCTGGTGCTGGATGAAGCCGACCGCATGCTCGACATGGGCTTCATCGACGACATCCGCCACATCGCCGAGGCCACGCCGGCGGCGCGCCAGACGCTGATGTTCAGCGCCACCTTCGCCGGCCACGTCGGCCAGCTGGCGCACCAGCTGCTGCGCACGCCGCAGCGCATCGACGTCGCCTCGCACACCGACACCCATGCCGACATCGAACAGCGGCTGCACTGGGCCGACGACCACGAGCACAAGAACGCGCTGCTCGACCACCTGCTGACCGACCGCGAGATGGAGCAGGCGCTGGTGTTCACCAGCACGCAGCGCGACGCCGACTGGCTGGCCGACCGGCTGGCCGAGATGGGCCACGCGGTGGCCTCGCTGCACGGCGGCATGCCGCAGGGCCGGCGCAACCGCGTGCTGCAGGGCCTGCGCACGCGCCAGCTGCGCGTGCTGGTGGCCACCGACGTGGCCGCGCGCGGCATCGACGTGCCCAGCATCAGCCATGTCATCAACTACGGGCTGCCGATGAAGTGCGAGGACTACGTGCACCGCATCGGCCGCACCGGCCGCGCCGGGCGCACCGGCTTGGCGGTGACGCTGGCCGAGCGCCGCGACGCCTCGATGATCCACCGCATCCAGCGCTTCACCACGCAGCGCATCGCGCCGGCGGTAATCGAAGGGCTCGAGCCGCGCCGGCCCGAGCCGATGCCGGCGCCGCCGGCACGGTTTGGGCACGGGCGCGGCAGGCCGCCGCAGCGCGGCGGCCATGGCCGGCACGGCTTCGACGCGGGTTGGCACGGCGGCGAAGCGCGGCCGGGTTTCGAGCCGCGCGGCCAGGGCCACGCGCCCGGCCAGGGCGGTCCGGCGCACTGCGGGCAGCGCTTCGAGCACGGTGCGCGCGGTTTCGAGCACGGCCAGCGCTTCGAGCAGGGCCCGCGCGGCTACGACGGCCGACGCGGCGGCTTCGAGCATGCGCGGCCGGGCGCGCCCGATCGGCGCGAAGCCTGGGCCAAGCCGGCGGGGCGAGGCTTCAAGCCGCGCCCGGCGCGCTGAACGATCCGCTGAACGACGTGCTGCGCCGCGCCAGCGGGCCGCACGCCGCCAGCCGCCGTCACACCGCCAGCAGCTCCACCTCGAACACCAGCGTGGCGTTGGGCGGGATCACGCCGCCCGCGCCGCGCGCACCGTAGCCGAGCTGCGGCGGGATCAGCAACACGCGCGTGCCGCCGACCTGCATGCCCTGCACGCCTTCGTCCCAGCCGGCGATGACCTGGCCCGCACCCAGGCCGAAGGCGAAGGGCTGGCCGCGGTCCTTGCTGCTGTCGAACTTGCGGCCGCGCGCATCGGGCTGCGCGGCATCGTGCAGCCAACCGGTGTAGTGCACCTGCACCTGCTGGCCGGCGCGCGCGGACTCGCCGCTGCCGATCCGGGTGTCGTCGTACTGCAGGCCCGAGGATGTGGTGATCATCGAAGAAGCATCCGTTGGTTGAAGGCCGCGCATCATGCCAGCCAGCGCGCGGCCCAGGCGGCGACCGCGGCTGCCAGCCAAGCATTGATGTCGTCGGCGGCAATCGCCGGCAGGCCCAGCACCTCGGCCGCCGCGCGCAATGCGGCCAGCGGGTTGCTCAGGTCGAGCGCACGCGCGCCGTTCTGCTTGGACAGCTTTTGGCCATCAGCGCCCAGCACCAGCGGCACGTGCAGGTACGCCGGCGTGGGCAGGCCCAACGCGCGCTGCAGCAGGATCTGGCGCGCGGTGTTGTCGGCCAGGTCGGCGCCGCGCACCACGTGGCTCACCTGCTGCCAGGCGTCGTCGACCACCACCGCCAGCTGGTAGGCCCAGCAGCCGTCGGCGCGCTCGAGCACGAAGTCGCCGACCTCGCGCTCGACGTCCTGCGCCATCGCACCGAGCCGGCGGTCGACCCAGCCGATGCGCGGGCCGATGCCCTGATGCTGCGTGCGCAGCCGCACCGCGCGCGCGGTCTTGCCGTGCAGCCCATCGCGGCAGGTGCCCGGATAGACCGGTTGCGCATGGCGCGGCCGCGGCGTGCCGGCGCGCTGCAGCGCGAGCTCGACATCGCTGCGGCTGCAGCCGCAGTCGTAAGCCCAGCCAGAGGCGCGCAGCGCAGCCAGCGCCTGGGCGTAGGCCGCATCGCGGCTGGATTGCCACAGCGGCGCGGCGTCGGCACGCAGCCCCAGCGCATCCAGCTGCTGCAGGATGACGCGGTCCATGCCCGGCACGCAGCGCGGCACATCGACGTCCTCGATGCGCACCAGCCAGCGCCCGCCCTGAGCGCGCACGTCCAGCCAGCTCGCCAGTGCCGCCACCAGCGAGCCGGCGTGCAGCGGCCCGGTGGGCGAGGGCGCGAAGCGGCCGACGACCAAGCTGGGGCGCCGCGGCTAGGCGTGGCGTTCGAGCAGCGCGCGCCGCGCGTCACCAGCCGCCCGGCCGCGACGTGCTCGCGCGCGACCGCCTCGGGCACGAAGCCGCAGCCCAGCGCGCGCAGCAGCGCGTCGACCTTGGCCGCCATGCTCGACACCGTCAGCACGTCCTGCCCGGGCAGCAGGTTCACGGTCAGCGGCGACAGCCGCTGCGCGGTGTCGGCCACCGCCACCGCGCGGTGGCGCAGCAGTTCGACGTCGTCGATCGCTGCAGTGGCGGCGGCCAACGGGTGGTGCGGCGACATCGCCAGCACGAACGCCAGCTCGCCCAGCGGCTCGAGCGCCACCTGCGGCGGCGGGCTCGCCATGCCCACGCCGATGGCCAGATCGGCCTGGCCGCTGACCAGCGCCTCCCAGGTGCCGGCCAGCACCTCGGTGCGCAGCTTCAGCCGGGTGCCGGGCCCGTCACCCGGGGTGCCCGCGCCGCCGGACGCGGCCACATCGCCGCCCAGGCTGTGCGCCTTGCCGCGCGGGCGCAGCGCGTAGAAGGCTTCGCACAGCTCGAGCAGCGTGGCGCGCGACATCACGTCGTCCACCGCGATGCTCAGTTGCGCCTCCCAGCCCGAGGCGACACGCTTGACGCGCTGCGCCACCGCGGCGCTCTCGGCGAGCAGCCGCCGCCCTTCGTTCAGCAGCTCGGTGCCGGCGGCGGTGAACTTGGCCTGGCGCGAGCGCCGGTCGAACAGCAGCACGTCCAGCGCGTCCTCGAGCTGGCGCACGCTGTAGGTCAGCGCCGAAGGCACCTTGCCCAGTTCGCGCGCGGCCGCGGCGAAGCTGCCGCTGCGCGCGATGGCGTCGATCATCGTCAGCGCTTCAGGCGTCAGCGCGTGGTGGGCCTTGGGCATCGGCGGCGGCTCGGTGGCGACTCAGGAGCAATCTGCGCGCCGATGTTAGGGGAAGCCTGCGCTGCAGCGCATGCCCTACAGTGCGCAGGTGAACCGGCTCGCCGAACTGTTGCGCCTGCTGCCCGCGGCCGACTGGGCGGGCCTGAGCTTTCTGTTCGCCGCCTGGATCGGCTATGCCACGTTCGCGCGGCGCCGCGCGCGGCGGCGGCCGTCGTTCCTGGGCAGCACCAACCGCGTGCGCCGACAGTGGATGCTGCAGACCACCTACCGCGAGGCGCGCGTGATCGACGCGATCGCGGTGCAGCAGATGTCGGGCGCGGCGTCGTTCTTCGCGTCGACCACGATCCTGATCATCGGCGCGCTGGTGGCGGTGATCGGCAGCACCGAGAAGGCCACCGACCTGGTGCGCGAGCTGCCGTTTGCCGCGCGCACCTCGGTGCTGGTGTTCGACCTGAAGCTGGCGGTGCTGACCGCGATCTTCGTCTACGCCTTCTTCCGCTTCACCTGGAGCATCCGCCAGTACAGCGCCGGCATCTTGCTGATCGCCGCGGTGCCCGAGCACGACACGATCCACGACGAGGCGCAGCGCCAGGCCTTCGCCGATCGCGCCAGCCGGGTGATGGCGCTGGCCGCGCAGTCGTTCAACGACGGCCTGCGTGCGTACTACATGGCCTTCGCCGCGGTGTCGTGGTTCGTCTCGCCGTGGGCGATGGCCGCGGCCACCGCGGGCGTGGTGTGGGTGCTGTACCAGCGCGAATTCCACTCGGCGGTGCTGTCGGCGCTGGACGCCAGCACGTGGGGCGCCGCGGCGATGCCGCCCCCAAGGCCGCCCGCGCCCTGAGCGCCAAGCCCTGAGCGCCAAGCCCTGAGCGCCAAGCCCGCTGCGCTCAGGCGTCGCGCGCCAGGCGCACCCCGCTGAACTGCCACTGCGCGTCGGGCGCAAAGAAGTTGCGGTAGCTGGCGCGCGCGTGGCCGGCCGGCGTCGCGCACGAGCTGCCGCGCAGCACGAACTGGTTGCACATGAACTTGCCGTTGTATTCGCCCACCGCACCGGCAGGTGGCCGGTAGCCCGGATAGGCCGCATAGGCCGATTGCGTCCACTGCCACACGCTGCCAAACAGCTGCGCCGGCAGCGGCTGCAGCTGCCGCGCCGCGTGCTCCCATTCGGCCTCGGTGGGCAGCCGCGCGCCGGCCCAGCGCGCGAAGGCGTCGGCCTCGAAGTAGCTCAACTGCGCGGCCGGCGCGTGCGGGTCCAGCGCCACCAGGCCGTGCAGCGTGAAGCTGCTGCGGCCGTCGTCATGCCAGTACAGCGGCGCGCGGCGCTGCCGCGCGTTGACCCAGTCCCAGCCGAGCGACAGCCACAGCTCGGCTCGGCGGTAGCCACCGTCGGCGATGAACTCGCGGACCTCGCCGCAACTCACCGGCCGCGACGCCAGCTCGAAATCGCGCAGCAGCACCTGGTGGCGCGGGCCTTCGTTGTCGAAGTGGAATTCGCCATCGAGCGCGGCGTCGTGGCCCAGCGCCACCACGCCGCCGGCCACCGGCAGCCATTGCAGCGGCTGCGCCGCGGCCGCTGGCGGCGATCGGCCATCGTGGTACGCCGGCAGCGCCGGGTTGCACGACAACGCATGCAGGATGTCGGTCAGCAGCAACTCCTGGTGCTGCTGCTCGTGATGCAGGCCGAGCTGCAGCAGCGTGCGCCAGGCAGCGTCGCCGGACCGGGCAATCAACGCTTGCACCCGGTGGTCGACCTGCTCGCGCCAGGCCAGCACCTGCGCCAAGCTCGGACGCGACAGCACACCGCGCTGCGGCCGCGGATGCTGCGGCCCGACCGCCTGGTAGTAGCTGTTGAACAGCACGCGAAAGCTCGCATCGAAGGGCTTGAAGCCCGGCTCGAAGCGCTCGAGCACGAAGGTCTCGAAGAACCAGGTGGTGTGCGCCAGGTGCCACTTGCTCGGGCTGGCATCGGGCATCGACTGCAGCTGGCAGTCCTCGGCCGACAGCGGCGCGATCAGCTCGACGCTGCGCGCGCGCACCGCCGCATACGCCGCGGCCCAGGCGGCGGTGCTGCTGGCGTGGGAAAGCGCCTGCAGCGCGGGGCGATGTTCGCTGTAAGCCACCGTGCCACTGTAGGCCGCGGCCGCGCGCTTGTCAGTGCGGCCGGCGCAAAGCCCCGACCGGCGCCGCTGCCCCGCCGCGGTGCGTGCGCGCCGTGCTCAGCTGCCCGGGCGCGCCAGTTCCTCGACCGCGCGCACCAGCCGCTCGGCCTGCTCGGTCAGCGGCACCTTGGCCGCATCGGCGATGCGCCGCAGCCGCGCCAAGGCCTCGCCGCGCGACAGCGAGTAGCGGTGCATCAGCACGCCCGCGGCCAGCCAGACGATGTCGGCCAGCGGCTCGGCGCCAGCCGGCGCCGCGGCCGCCACTGCCGTCGCCTGCTGCACGCGCTGCGTGCGCAGGCGTTCGAATGCGGCGTCGACCGTGGGCACGATCTGGCCGACGTCGAGCGGCTTGACCATGTAGCCCACCGCGCCCAGCGCGGCCACCTGGGCCACGGTATCGGCATCGGCGAAGGCCGACAGGAAGATGAAGGGGATGTGGCAGGCGTCGCGCAGGTACTCGGCGACATCGAAGCCGCTCTTGCCTTCCATGCGGATGTCCAGCAGCGCCAGGCCGGGTTTGT
>CALBTN010000254.1 GCA_937967345.1 uncultured Rubrivivax sp.
CTGCGAAGCCGCCGGCCTGCTCGAGCCCGTGACCGGCTGAGCGACTGGCGCGCGACGGCGCAGTCCGGGGCATAGCGGCAGCTGGCAGAGCCGCTGAAACCCATCGCTTCACAAGCTCTTTTCCCCGCGGCCTGCTGCAGGACCCCGGCAGTGCAGACATGTGATCGCACGATGGCGCCAGCGACGCAGCCTTTGCCCCGGGGCGATTTTGGCTCGCGCTTGGCGATGGCGAGTTGCCTGGGGCTCATGCGGCTTGCCAGCAGCAGCGATCGCTGGACAAGTTGCCGCCGATCGGCGCCGGCACATGGCCGCTGCTCGGGCCGGAACAAGCGCGGCGTCGGCCCGTAGCCGCTGGCGATGTCCAAGGCCAGGTGGTAAATGGAGACCTCCCGGTCGGCAGGGTTGCGGCGGTACGCGTGCCCGATGGACTGCTCGAGCACGGCCAGCACGTTGTGGGCCAGGATGGACGCGGCGAAGCCTGACAGCGCCGCGCGCGGATGGTCCGCAGCGCACAAGGCCGCCGCCGGCGTCGCACCGGCGCCGGCACCGACAGCACGAGCGGCTGCGGCAGCAGTGGCGCGCTCGCCAGCGCAAGTCGCCCGAACCCACGGCGGCCATCATCGACTTGCCAAGCACGCGCAGCGCGGCCCAGGGCGGCAACACCGGGTTTGACGCCGGCAAGAAGGTCAAGGCCGGCAAGCGCAAGCTCGTGGTCGAGGCCTTGGGCCCAGTGCTGGCGGTGACGATCACGGCTGCCAGCGTGCAGGACCGCGACACGGCCGCCGAGGTGGTGGCCAAGGCCAAGGCCAAGGCGCCTGCGCTGAAGAAGCTTTACACGGACGGTGCCTGCGCCGGACAGCGTGCGGCCGCCATCGAGAAGGCCCACGGCATCACGGTGCAGGTCGTGCGCCGCCCCGGCAACCGCTGCGACTGGGCCCCCGTGGCCTGGGGGTGGTTGACGCAGTCGCGTCTGCTCGCAACCAGACTGGCGAACTGAAAACTTCGTCTACACCCTCTGAGCGGTTGAGCGACGCAGGGCCGCGGCTCGGCCGAGCGATGCGCCCCCCAACCTGCCGCCGCTGCCGCGCCGCGGTCCGCCGGGGAGGCTTCAGCAGCGCTTCTCGATCGCCGCGGCGATGCCGCGCAGGATGTGCACCTCTTCGCTGCTGAGCTGCGCGCGGTTCAGCAACTGCTGCAGCCGCGGCACCAGCTTCTTCGGCGCCGCCGGATCCAGAAACCCCAGCTGCACCAACGCACGTTGCCAGTGCTCGATCGCGCCACGCACTGACACCATGTCGGCCTGCTCGGCCGCAGCCGTGCGCGGCAGCACCTCGAACCCCCCCAGCGCCAGGCGCCACTCGTAGGCGATCAACTGCACCGCCTGCGCCAGGTTCAGCGAGCCGTACGGCGCGGCGGTGGGGATGCTCAGGCAGACGTGGCAGCGGTACACGTCGTCGTTGCTCAAGCCGACCCGCTCCGCACCGAAGACGAACGCGACGCGCTGCCCGCCACCGTGCAGCGTCGGCAGGTGCGCGCGCGGCGACGCGGTCGGCGGGCCGAAATCGCGCGGCGTCATCGCCGTCGCGCAGGCGTGGTGCACGCCGGCCAGCGCCTCGTCCAGGCTGTCGACGATGCGCGCTCGCGCCAGGATGTCGGCCGCGCCGCTGGCCATGGCCACGGCCTGCTCGTGGCAGAGCACGTCGGCAAAGCGCGGCCGCACCAGCACCAGGTCCGAAAAGCCCATCACCTTCATTGCCCGCGCGCTCGCACCGACGTTTCCGGCATGGCTGGTGTGCACCAGCACGAAGCGCGTGGACTCTGGGGCGGTGGTCATCGGCAGCTAAAATTCGGCGGCTCGCCGCGGCATTGTCGCCGCCCAGGCTCTTTGTCACCGCTGCCGCGCCGCCCGCCCATGTCCCAGACCCTGCATCCCATGTTGAACATCGCCGTCAAGGCGGCACGCGCCGCCGGCGCGATCATCAACCGCGCGGCGCTGGACATCGATCTGCTGAAGGTCAACACCAAGAGCCCGAACGACTTCGTCACCGAGGTCGACCATGCGTCCGAGCGGGTGATCATCGACACCTTGCTCGACGCCTATCCAGGCCACGGCATCCTGGCCGAGGAGTCCGGGCGCAGCCGCGGCGCCAAGCACAGCGAGCACGTCTGGATCATCGATCCGCTAGACGGAACGACCAACTTCATCCACGGCTTGCCGACCTACGCGGTGTCGATTGCGCTGGCGCACCGCGGCCAGGTGCAGCAGGCCGTGGTCTACGACCCGGCGCGCAACGACCTGTTCTACGCATCGAAGGGCCGCGGTGCGTTCTTGAACGACCGGCGCTTGCGCGTGAGCAAGCGCACGCGGCTGGCCGAGGCGCTGGTCGGCACCGGTTTCCCGTTCCGCAAGGGCGACGACTTCAGGCAGTACCTGCAGATCTTCGAGACTGTGATGCGCAGCTGCGCCGGCTTGCGCCGCCCAGGTGCTGCGGCGCTGGATCTTTGCTACGTGGCCGCGGGCTGGTACGACGGCTTCTTCGAGACCGGCCTGCAACCCTGGGACGTGGCTGCCGGTTCGCTGCTGATCACCGAAGCCGGCGGGCTGATCGGCAACTTCACCGGCGAGGCCGACTTCCTGCACCAGCGCGAGATCGTCGCCGGCAGTCCCAGGATCTACGGCCAGCTGGTTCAGCTGCTGTCGCCGCATTCGAAGACCCACTCCGACGCCACGCCGAGCGGCGACGGCGACGCCGCCGCGAAGTAAGAGCGCGGCACCACGACGGCGCCAGCGCTTCGCACCCCCGTCAGGGCAGCAGCACCGCCGCGCCGTCGAAGCGGCCGGCGCGCAGATCGGCCAGCGCCTCGTTGGCCTGCTGCAGCGCGTAGCGCGACACCTGCGTGCGCAGCCCGACGCGCGGCGCCAGTTGCAGGAAGTCGATGCCGTCCTGGCGCGTCAGGTTGGCCACCGAAACAAGCTGGCGCTCGTGCCACAGCAAGCGGTACTCGAACGACGGGATGTCGCTCATGTGGATGCCGGCGCAGACCACGCGCCCGCCCCTGCGCACCGCGCCAAGCGCCAGCGGCACCAGCGCACCGACCGGGGCGAACAGGATGGCCGCATCCAACTCGCGCGGCGCACGCTGCTGCGAGTCGCCGGCCCACGCCACACCCAGACTGCGGGCAAAAGCCTGACTGGCCGCATCGCCGGGCCGGGTGAACGCGTAGACGGTGCGGCCTTGCCAGATCGCGACCTGCGCCAGGATGTGCGCTGCCGCGCCAAAACCGTACAGGCCGATGTGCTCGCCCGCGCCGGCCATCACCAGCGCGCGCCAGCCGATCAGCCCCGCACACAGCAGCGGTGCCAGTGACGCATCGTCGCCTTGCTCGCCCAGCGCGAAGGCGAAGCGCGCGTCGGCGATCACGCTGGTGGCGAAGCCGCCGTCGCGGGTGCAGCCGGTGAACAGCGGCCGCTCGCACAGGTTCTCCTGCAGGCCCAGGCAGTAGCGGCAGTCACCGCAGGTGTGGCCCAGCCACGGGATGCCGACACGCTGGCCGATGTGCAGGCCCTGCACCCCTTGGCCGAGCGCGTCGATGCGGCCGACGATCTCGTGGCCGGGCACGATCGGCAGCACGGTGTCGGGCAGTTCGCCGTCGAGCACATGCAGATCGGTGCGGCACACCCCGCAGGCACCGACGCGCAGCCGGATCTCGCCGGCCGCGGGATCACGGTCGGGCAGCTCGGTCCATTCGAGCGGGCCGCCGCTTCGCTTCAACACCATCGCATGCATCGGTCGCTCCTTGCGCCTGTGCGGGCGCAGGGCACTTTACGCCGATGCGGCAGCACCGCAGCGCGCAGCCAAGGCCGCGCCGCAGCGGGTTCAAGCCAGCGCGGCCGCCGCCAGCCGTTCGGCCGCCTTGCGGCCGACGTCGGCGTCGCGCGCCTCGACCATGATGCGCAGCACCGGCTCGGTGCCCGAGGCGCGGATCAGCACGCGGCCGGCATCGCCCAGTTGCGCGTCCACCGACTGCTGCGCGTCGGCCAGCGCGGCATTGGCCCGCCAGTCGCGTCCCTCGGGCAGGCGAATGTTCAGCAGGGTTTGCGGATACAGCTGCACCTCGGCCAGCAGCGACGCCAGTTCGGCGTTGCCATGGCGCAGCGCCTGCATCACCTGCAGCGCGCTGACGATGCCGTCGCCAGTGGTATGGCGGTCCAGCACCAGCAGGTGGCCCGAGCCCTCGCCGCCCAGTTGCCAGCCGCGCTGCACCAGCTCTTCCAGCACGTAGCGGTCGCCGACCTTGGCACGCACCAACGGGATGTCGAGGCGGCGCAGCGCCATCTCGACCGCCATGTTGGTCATCAGCGTGCCGACCACGCCGGGTACGCGCTGGCCCAGCCCCAGGCGGTCGGCCACCATCACGTAGAGCAGTTCGTCGCCGTTGTACAGCCGGCCCTGCGCATCGACCATCAGCAGCCGGTCGGCATCACCGTCGAGCGCGATGCCGACGTCGGCGCGCTCGGCGCGCACGCGTTCGACCAGCGCCGCCGGAGCGGTGGCGCCGACCTCCTGGTTGATGTTGATGCCGTCGGGCTGGCAGCCGATGGCGATCACGTCAGCGCCGAGCTCGTGGAACACGTCCGGCGCCACGTGATAGGCCGCACCGTGGGCGGCGTCGACCACCAGCTTCAGGCCGCGCAGCGACAGGTCGCTGCCCACCGTGCTCTTGCAGAACTCGATGTAGCGGCCGCGCGCGTCCTCGAGCCGCTGCGCGCGCCCCAGCCCGGCGGCGTCGACCCAGCGCGGCGCATCCTGCAGCGCGGCCTCGACCGCGGCCTCCCACTCGTCGGGCAGCTTCTCGCCGCGCGCCGAGAAGAACTTGATGCCGTTGTCGGCGAAGGGGTTGTGCGACGCGCTGATCACCACGCCCAGGTCCAGCCGCAGCGCGCGCGTCAGGTAGGCCACGCCCGGCGTAGGCAGCGGGCCGCTGAGCAGCACGTCGACCCCGGCCGAGGCGAAGCCGGCTTCCAGCGACGATTCGAGCATGTAGCCCGAGATGCGCGTGTCCTTGCCGATGATCACCTTCGGCCGCGCCACCGCGCGGCGCAGCACGATGCCCACCGCGTGGCCCAGCCGCAGCATGAAGTCGGGTGTGATCGGCGTCATGCCGACCGTGCCGCGAATGCCGTCGGTGCCGAAGTAGCGTCTGCTCATGCAATCTCCCCTCTTTGTTCCAGGATCTGCCAGACCCGCAAGGCGTCGACCGTCGCCGCCACGTCGTGCACGCGCAGCACGCGTGCGCCGTGCCGCACCGCCGACAGCGCCGCCGCCACGCTCGCGCCCAGTCGCTGGTCCACCGGCCGACCGGTGAGCCGGCCCAGTGTGGACTTGCGCGACCAGCCGATCAGCAGCGGGTAGCCGACGCGCTGCAACCGGGCCAATCCGCGATGCAGCTCGATGTTGTGCGCGTCGGTCTTGCCGAAGCCGAAACCGGGGTCGACGACGATGCGTTCGGCCGCCACCCCCAGCTCGCGCAGGCGCGATGCGCGCTGCTGCAAGAAGCTCGACACCTCTTGGAGCACGTCGCCGTAGCGCGGCTCGCGCTGCATCGTCGCCGGCTCGCCTTGCATGTGCATCAGGCACACGCCGGCGTCGGGATGGGCCGCCAGCACGGCTTCGGCCCCCTCGGCGCGCAGCGCGTTGACGTCGTTGATGATGTCGGCACCGGCCTCCAGCGCCTCGCGCATCAGCGAGGGCCGGCGCGTGTCCACCGACACCGGCACGCCCAGCCGCAGCGCATGACGCAGCACCGGCATCACGCGCGCACGCTCTTCGGCCGCGTCGGGCGCGCTGGCTCCCGGGCGCGTCGACTCGCCACCGATGTCGAGCAGATCCGCACCCTGCTCGCACAGCCGCTCGCAATGGGCGAGCGCCGCTGCGGTGCCGGCAAACAAGCCGGCGTCGGCGAAGGAATCGGGCGTGACATTGACGATGCCCATCACCCGCGGCCGGCTCAAGTCGATGCGAAAGCGTGTGGTCTGCCAGTGCAAGGGGTCACGCGAAACGGGCGACGGGGCCCGCAGGCCCCGTGGTGGGATGTGCGCAGTCGGCGCTGCTCAAGCCGGCGCGTGCGCGCCGTCGGGGTTGACCGGCGGTGTCGGCCCCGGCGGGCGCGCCGATACCGGCGTCCAGTCCTTGGGCGGGCGCGGCGGCTTGCCGTCCATGATGTCGTCGATCTGGTCGCTGTCGATGGTTTCCCATTCGAGCAGCGCGCCCGCCATCGCGTGCATCTTGTCCTGGTTGTCTTCGATCAGCTTGCGCGCCGTCGCGTACTGCTCGTCGATGATGCGCCGGATCTCCGAATCGACCTTCTGCATCGTCTGCTCGGAGACGTTGACGTGCTTGGTCACCGAACGGCCGAGGAAGACCTCGCCTTCGTTCTCGGCGTAGACCATCGGCCCAAGCTCGTCGGTCATGCCGTAGCGCGTGACCATGTCGCGCGCGATCTGCGTCGCGCGCTCGAAGTCGTTGCTGGCGCCGGTGGTCATCTGGTTCATGAACACCTCTTCGGCGATGCGGCCGCCGAACAGCACGCTGATGGTGCTGAGCATGCGCTCCTTGTCCATGCTGTAGCGGTCGCCCTCGGGCAGCTGCATGGTCACGCCCAACGCGCGCCCGCGCGGGATGATCGTCACCTTGTGCACCGGGTCGGTCTTGGGCAGCATGCGCGCCACCAGCGCGTGGCCCGACTCGTGGTAGGCGGTGTTCTTCAGCTCCTCGGCGGGCATCGTCATCGACTTGCGCTCCGGGCCCATCATGATCTTGTCCTTGGCGCGCTCGAAGTCGCCCATCTCGACCACTCGGCCGTTGCGCCGCGCGGCGAACAGCGCTGCCTCGTTGACCAGGTTGGCCAGATCGGCGCCCGAGAAGCCCGGTGTGCCGCGCGCCAGGATGTCGGCGCGGATGTCTTGGCCCACCGGCACCTTGCGCATGTGCACGTTGAGGATCGCCTCGCGGCCGCGCACGTCGGGCAGCGAGACGAAGACCTGGCGGTCGAAGCGGCCCGGGCGCAGCAGCGCCGGGTCGAGGATGTCGGGCCGGTTGGTCGCGGCCATCACGATGACGCCGACGTTGGTGTCGAAGCCGTCCATCTCGACCAGCATCTGGTTCAGCGTCTGCTCGCGCTCGTCGTTGCCGCCGCCCAGGCCGGCGCCGCGGTGGCGGCCGA
>CALBTN010000255.1 GCA_937967345.1 uncultured Rubrivivax sp.
TCCGCCGCCTGCGCCAACTCGGGCACGGCGGACGATTCGGGGGGCAAGGCGGCCGCGGCCGCGGCCTGGGTCTGCGCCTGAACCTGCTCCTGAACCTGCGCTTGGATCTGCTCTTGGACCTCCTCCTGCACCTGCTGCTGCGCCTGCATCGGCTCATCCGGCGCATCGGCTACCGCGGCCGATGCGGCCGATGCCGCCGCTACCGGCGCTGGCGCCGCCTTCGGCCGCTGGCGCGCCGGCGTGGGTACCACCACCGGCGGTGGCGGCGGCGTGGCCGGCGCCAGCTCGCGCACGAAGGCCACTTCGATGCGCGCCGGCATGCGCTCGGCCGCAGCATCGCCCCAGCGCGGCAACGGCAGCCAGCGGCCGAGTTCCCAGTGCGCCAGGCTCACCACCACCACCAGGGCCAGCACGGCCCAGCGGCGGCGGGTGCGCGACGCTGTCACACCCCCAGCCACTCCCGCCGCAGCGCCAGCGCGCCGGGCTGCGGTGCGTCGCGCAGCCGCAACTGCACGTCGCCGGGCTGCGCTGCCAGCGGCGGCAGCGCCAGCCGCAGCAGCCGCTGGTCGCGCACCAGGGTCAGCTCGAAGCCGGCCGCGGGGTCGGTCCAGCCGCGCGCGTCTTCCAGCCGGCGCAGCCGCCAGCCGTCGGCGGCCAGCAGCTCGTCGCCCGCGCACACCCCGGCGGCCTCGGCCGCGCCGCCGCGCAGCACGTGCTTGACGTGGATGCCGCTGAGCGCCGCTTCACTGACGCGCAGCCCGAGCTCGGCGGCCAGATCGGCCTTGTCGGCCTTATCGGCCTGCCAGTCGACCCCTGCGCGCGCCAGCAGCGGCTGCAGCGGCGGGTCCTCGACGCCATGCACCCAGCCCAGCAGGGTGTCGCGCAGTTCGGCGCCGGCCAGCTGCAGCAGCACGGCGGCGATGTCGGCTTCGCTGACCGGCCCGCCGCGCGCGTGCGCCCACAGCCGGCGCATCAGCTCGTCCAGACTGCCCTTGCCGGCCTCGCGCAGGCTCAGGTCCAGCGCCAGCGCGACCAGGCTGCCCTTGGTGTAGTAGCTGACGGTGGCGTTGGGCGTGTTCTCGTCGCTGCGGTAGTACTTGATCCAGGCATCGAAGCTGGCTTCGGCCACGCTTTGCTGCTTGCGCCCCGGCGTGGCGAGCACGCCGCTGATGGTCTTGGCCAGCAACTTCAGGTAGCGCGGCGCGTCGATCAGGCCGGCGCGCAGCAGCAGCAGGTCGTCGTAGTACGAGGTGAAGCCCTCGAAGAACCACAGCAGCTGCGTCGGGTTCTCGCGCGCGTAGTCGATGTGCTGCAGCTCGCGCGGCTTGAGCCTTTTCACGTTCCAGCTGTGGAAATACTCGTGCGAGATCAGCCCGAGCAGGGTGACGTAACCGTCGCTGGCCGCGGCCACGCCCTGGCGCGGCAGGTTCTTGCGGGCGCAGATCAGCGCGGTGCTGGCGCGGTGCTCCAGGCCGCCGTAGCCGTCGTCGACGGCGTTGAGCAGGAACACGTAGCGCGCGAACGGCGGCTTGCCGCGGCCGTGCCAGAAGGCGATCTGCGCTTCGCAAACGCGCCGCGCATCGGCCAGCAGCCGCGCGCCGTCGAAGCCGGGCCAGGCGCCGTCGACGATGAATTCGTGCGGCACGCCGCGCACGCTGAACTCGCCGCGCCAGAAGCGCCCCAGCGCCACCGGGTGGTCGACCAGCTCGTCGTAGTCGGCACTGACGAACTCATGGCGCCGCGCGGTCGCGCCCATCGCGGTGGCCACCTGCCAGCCGGCGGGCAGGCCGCGCAGGCGCAGCCGGTGCGGCTCGGCCTCGCGCCCGGCCACGCGCAGGCACAGGCTGGTGCCGTTGAACAGGCCGCGCTGCGCGTCGAGGAAGGCCGCGCGCACCGAGGTGTCGAAGGCGTAGACCTCGCACACCACCACCAGCGGCAGGTTGCCTTCGCAATGCACCTGCCAGCTGCACTTGTCGAGCTGCTCGATGCGGCATTCGCGCTGGCCCTGCGTGGCGCGCAGCCGCGACAGGTGGCGGCTGAACTCGCGCACCATGTAGCTGCCGGGAATCCACACCGGCAGACTCAGGCGCTGCTGCGCCGCCGGGCGCGGCAGCGTCAGCGTGACGCGATACAGGTGCGCGTGGCGGTCGAAGGGCTCGACGAGGTAGTCGATCATCGGGTGTGGGCCTTTTCAGCGCCGGCCGGCCACACGATCAGCCCTTCTTGGCGGCGGCCGCCAGGTACTTCTCGATGGTCTCCAGCGGCACCGCGCCGGGCGCGCGCGTGCCGTCCTCGAACACCGCCGCCGGCGTGCCCTGCACGCGGTGCTTCTTGCCCAGCGCGACGTTGCGCTCCAGCGCCGCGGTGTCGCACTTGGCCGCGCTCTTGGGCGGCAGCTTGCCGTCGACCATCCACGCCCGCCAGGCCTTGGCGCCGTCGGCGGCGCACCAGATGTCGGCGGACTTGGCGTTGGAATCCGGGCCGAGAATCGGGTACAGGAAGGTGTAGATCGTGACGTCGGGCAGCTTGGCCAGGTCGCGCTCGAAACGCTTGCAGTAGCCGCAGTTGGGGTCGGCGAACACCGCCATGCGGCGCGCACCGTTGCCCTGCTTGATGACCAGCGCGTCCTTCAGCGGCAGGTTGGCGAAGTCGATCGCGGTGAGCTTGTTGATGCGCGCTTCGGTCAGGTCGGTGCGGGTGCGCGTGTCGATCAGGTTGCCCTGGATCAGGTGGTTGCCCTGCTCGTCGGCGTAGACGATGTCCTGGCCGATGCGCAGCTCGTAGATGCCGGGGATCGGCGTCTTGCTGATCTCGTCGATCTTGGGCAGGTTGGGCAGCCGCTCGGCCAGGTTCTTGCGGATCACGGCGTCCTGGGCCCAGGCCGGCAGGCACAGCACGGCCGCGCACAGCAGCAGCCATCGGCTTGACTTGATCATCGGTGTCCTCGAAAGCAGCTTGCGCTGCGCAGCGGGTTCAGGCGTCCAGCGCCAAGGTGGTCAGCAGCCGCTTCAGCGGCGGCAGGCCGTTGACCAGACTCAGGCCGCGGTTGCGAAGTTCCCGCAGCAGCGGCGCGTCGCTGGCGAACAGGTGCAGCAAGCCGTCGGTGAGCTGGCCCATCGCCAGCGTAGGCAGCGCACGCTGGCGCGCGTAGCGCTGCAGCAGCCGCTCGTCGCCCAGGCCGCGCCACGACTCGCGCTGCGCGATCACCTGCGCCAGCGCGCGCACGTCGGCCAGCCCCAGGTTCAGGCCCTGCCCGGCCAGCGGATGCACCACGTGCGCGGCATCGCCCAGCAGCACCCAGCCCGCGCCGCAGACCTGCTCGGCGCGCGCCAGGCTCAACGGCCAGGCGGCGCGCGCGCTGCCCAGGCGCAGGTTGCCGGCCGCACCGCCGGTGGCGTCGCTGAGCGCTCGCTCGAACGCCGCATCGTCCAGCGCCAGCAGCTCGTCGGCGCGCGGTTGCGGCACCGACCACACCAGCGCGTAGCTGCGCGCCGGCTCGGGGCGATCGAAGGGCAGCAAGGCCAGCACGTCGGGCGAGCGGAACCACTGGCGCGCGGTGCCGGCATGGGCGATGTCGCTGCAAAGCCGCGCCGCCACCGCGCTGTGGCCGTAGCGGTGCACCGGCATCGCCACGCCGAGCTGCTCGCGCGTGCTCGACGCCTTGCCCTCGCACAGCGCCAGCAGCGGCGCGGTGGCTTCGCCCTCGGCCTCGCCGTCGCCCTCGCCCGTGACCACGCACTGCACGTGCGGCGCGAACGACACTGCCGCGGCCAGCACGCGATCGAGCTCGGCCGCATCGACGATCCAGGCCAGCGCCTCGACGCCTTGCTTCCAGGCCGAGAAGTCCAGCGCGCTGCCCGCGGCATCGCCTTCGACGTGCATGTCGTAGACCGCGCAGCGCGCGTCGGCCGGCAGCGCGTCCCACACCTTCAGCTCGCGCAGCAGCTGCACCGAGCCGGCGTTGAGCGCATAGGCGCGCACGTCCTCGCGCGTCGCCCCGGCGCGGCGCGGCGCGCCCTGAAGCGCCACCGCCAGCCCTTGCCGCGCCAGCGCCAACGCCAGGCACGAGCCCACCGCGCCGGCCCCACGAACCACCACATCGAAGCGCTTCATTGCGCGGATTGTAGGCAGCCGGGTGGCGCGGCAGCGCCGCTGCCACGGCCGCAAAACCGGACAATGGCCGCCCCATTGGGCAAGGCGGAGCACATCTTGGCCGACATCGACTGCACGCTGCACGGGCTGAACCTGCACCCGGTGAAGAGCTGCGCCGGCATCGACTTGCAGCGCAGCGTGCTGTGCGACACCGGCTTGGCGCTGGACCGCGCCTGGATGCTGGTCGACGAGCGCAGCGAGTTCGTCACCCAGCGCGAGTGGCCGCGGCTGGCGTTGATCCGGCCCAGCCTGGACGGCGATCGGCTGGTGCTGCACGCCGCCGGCAAGCCGGCGCTGCCGCTGGCGCCAGCGCCCAGCGGCAGCCGCGTCAACGTGCGCGTGTGGCACGACGAGGTGCCGGCCTGGGACATGGGCGCGCAGGCCGCGCTTTGGTGCAGCGAGGCCGCGGGTCGGCCGCTGCGGCTGGTGCGCTTCGACGATGCGCACCGCCGCGTGTGCGACCGCCGCTGGACCGGCGCGGCCACGGCGCATGCGGCCTTCGCCGACGCCTTTTCGCTGCTGGTGACGTCGACCGCGTCGCTGGCCGAACTGAACCGCCGGCTGCTGGCGCAAGGCGAGCCGGCGGCGGCGATGCGGCGCTTTCGGCCCAACCTGGTGCTCGACGGCGTCGACGCGCACGACGAGGACCACATCGATCTGATCGACATCGACACGCCGCAGGGCACGGTGCGCATCAAGCTGGTCAAGCCCTGCGTGCGCTGCAGCATCCCCGGCGTCGACCCCGACAGCGGCGAGCAGGGCTTTGCCGTCAGCGACACGCTCGCCAGCTACCGCGCCGATGCGCGCATGGACGGCGGCGTGACCTTCGGCATGAACGCCATCGTGCTGGCCGGCGCGGGCTGCGAACTGGCGGTCGGCCAGCGCTGCCGCGCCAGCTACGCGTTCTGATGCCCGACTTCAGGGCAGCGGGATGAACTCGGTTTCGCCGGGCACCGGGTCGAAGCGCCGCGCGCGCCAGTCGTCCTTGGCCTGCTCGATGCGCTCCTTGCGGCTGGACACGAAGTTCCAGGCCATGACGCGCCGGCCCAGCGGCTCGCCGCCGATCAGCACCACGCGCGCGTCGCCAGTCGCTCCGAGCAACGGCTGTTCGCCGGGCTGAAGCAGCACCATCTGCCGCGCCGGCTGCACTTTGGCGTCCAGCGTGAACGGCGCATCCACCGCGTACAGCGCGCGCTCGGCGGCCGGCGGCAGCGCCAGCCGCGCGCCGGCGCGCAGCGCGATGTCCAGGTACAGCGTGGGCGAGCGCGTCGCCACCGGCGAGCGCAAGCCGTAGGCCTCGCCGATCAGCACGCGCACGCCGGCGCCGTCGGCCTCGAACGCCGGGATCGCCGCGGCCGGCGTGTGCACGAAGCTGGGGGCCAGCTCCTCGTCCTCGACCGGCAGCGCCGACCACAGCTGCAGGCCGTGGGTGCGCCGCGTCGTGGCGCGCAGGTCGTCGGGCGTGCGCTCGGAGTGCACGATGCCGCGCCCGGCGGTCATCCAGTTGATCGCGCCCGGCGCGATGCGCTGCGTCACGCCGGTGGAGTCGCGGTGCAGCAT
>CALBTN010000256.1 GCA_937967345.1 uncultured Rubrivivax sp.
GCGGGTAGCGCTGGCTGAAGCCCTGCGCCATGCGCACCAGCGCGTCGTAGGCGGCCTGGTCGCTGTGCGGGTGGAAGCGCCCGAGCACGTCGCCGACCACGCGCGCGCTCTTCACCGGCTTGGGTGCGCCGCCGGCGCCGGGGCCCGAATACCCCAGCCCCATGCGTTGCATCGCGTACAGGATGCGGCGCTGCACCGGCTTTTGGCCGTCGCACACGTCGGGCAGCGCGCGGCCCTTGACGACGCTGAGCGCGTATTCGAGGTAAGCGCGCTCGGCGTACTGCGCCAGCGCGATGGCGTCGTCGGGGTCGGCGCGCGGGGGGTCGAAGAGATCGGGTTCGCGGTTCATGGACGAAGCGGACGCGTGCCGAAGGCCGCGCCGACGAAATCAACGCAAGGGATCGATCACGGTCACGGACTCGATGCGTTGTCCGTGCTGCAGATCCTCGGAATACAGCCGTTCGCAACCGGCGCCGATGGCGCTGGCAACGATGCAGGCATCGTAGACGTGCAGGCCGTAGCGCTCGGCCAGCGCCGCGGCCTTCTCGTGCGTGGCCAGCGTCAACGGCTGCACCGTGCACAACGCCTTGAAGCCGGCAAGCAACTCGTGGATCGCGGGCCACGGCGCACCATGCTTGCGCCGTGCCACCGCCACGAACTCGTTCAGCACCTGCACGCTGATCGTGCCGCCGGCGGCCATCAGCGCCTCGGCCCGGGCCGCCTTGGCCTCGTCGGCGCAGATCAGATACAGCGGGACGTTGGAATCGAAGAACGCGGTACCGCTCATCCGCGGTCTGCGTAGGCTTCAAGCCGATCGAACTTGAAGTCGGCGGGGATCAGGCCGCGGTACTTGCGCAGCCGCTCCAGGATCTCCTGGTGGCTCGGCGAGCGCTCGACGATGAACTTCCGGCTGCCCGCGGCGACGATCTCGATGTCGTCGCCTTCCTTCAGGCCCAGCACTTCCACCACCGCCGCGGGCAGGCGGACCGCCAAGCTGTTGCCCCATTTCGAGACCTGCATCGCGCGTCCTCTTGTTGCCGGATATACATCACGGAATTGTATATCCGCCGACCCGCCTCAACCATTCAGCGCGGAAACTGCTGGCGCAGCTTGAGCTTCCAGAACTTTCCGGTCGAGGTGCGCGGCACCGCGTCGATGCGCTCGTAGCGCTCGGGCAGCTGCCACTTGGCGAAGCCCAGCGCCAGCAGATGCGCGTCCAGCGCCCGCGCGTCGAGCAGTTCGCCCGGCTTGAGCACGATGCACGCCAGCGGCCGTTCGCTCCACTTGTCGTCGGGAATGGCGACCACCGCGGCCTCGGCCACCGACGCGTGCGCCATCAGCGCGTTTTCCAGGTCGACCGAGCTGATCCATTCGCCGCCGGACTTGATCAGGTCCTTGGTGCGATCGGTGATGCGCAGGAAGGCCATGTCGTCCATGGTCGCGACATCGCCGGTGCGCAGCCACACGCCGCCGCCTGGATCCAGCGCGAACTTCTCGTCGCTGTGCGCCACCTCGTGGTAGCTGCCGGTGATGAAGGGTCCGCGCACCTGCACCTCGCCCATGGTGCTGCCGTCCCACGGCGCGTCCTGGCCTTCGTCGGTGCGGATGCGAAAGTCCACCAGCGGCACCGGCACGCCGGCCATCGCCGCGCGGCGGTAGCGCTCGTCCAGGCTCGCGTCCTTCAGCTCGTGCCGCGGGTACGACACCGACGCCACCGGCGAGGTCTCGGTCATGCCCCAGCCCTGCAGCAGCCACACGCCATGGCGGTCGAAGGCGCGGATCAACGACTCGGGCACCGGCGCGCCGCCGACCAGCGAGCGCATGCCCTTGGGCATCGCCCAACGGCCGGGCTGCTCGGCCAAGCCGCGCTCGAACAGCTGGATCAGGCTCATCCAGATGGTGGGCACGCCCAGCGACAGCGTCGGCGGCTCGAGCTGCATCAGGTCCAGCAGGTCCTCGGGATGCAGGTGCGGCCCCGGAAACACCAGCTTGGCGCCGGTCATCACCGCGGCGTAGGGCACACCCCAGCTGTTGGCGTGGAACATCGGCGTCACCGGCAGCACCACGTCGCTGCCGCGCAGCCCGACGTAGTCGCCCAGGCTGGCCACCAGCGTGTGCAGCACGGTCGAGCGGTGCGAATACACCACGCCCTTGGCGCGCCCGGTGGTGCCCGAGGTGTAGCACATCGACACCGGGTCGGTTTCGGCATGGGGTGCGTACACGAAGCCGTCGGGATCGGCGCCAGCCAGCAGCTGCTCGTAGTCGACGAAGCCCTCGGGCACGGGCGCGCCGCTGAACGGGAACACGATCACCTGTTCGAAGGCATGCAGCGGCGCGAACTGCCGGTACAGCGGCAGCAAGATGTCGTCGACGATGAGAAAGCGGTCCTTCGCGTCGCCGGCGATCCAGCCGATGTCCTCGGGCGCCAGCCGCAGGTTCAGCGTGTGCATCACGCCGCCGGCCGCCGGGATGCCGAAGTAGGCCTCCAGGTGGGCGTGATGGTTCCAGCACAGCGTGGCCACGCGCTCGCCCTTGCGCAGCCCCAGCCGCTGCAGCGCCGAGGCCAGCGCGCGCGTGCGCCGGTAGACCTCGGCGTAGCTGTGCCGGCGCAGCGACTTGTCGGGCAGCCGCGACACCACCGTGTTGCTGGGGAACAGCTTGCCGGCGCGCTCGAGCAGGTGGTTCAGCGACAGCGGCACGTCCATCATGGTGCTGATCATCGAAGCTCTCCTTGCATCGTTGGCGCCGAAGCGCCGGCAGCGCCGGTCAACGCGCCTTCCTGGTCGAGCGCGACCCGCGCCTGGTACTCGCGGTCGAGCATGCTCATCACCACCAGCGAATCGTAGCCGTCGGCGCCATCGATCGACACGCGCACGCTCTCGCGCAGCCGCCCTTCCTCGACGAAGCCTTCGCTGGCGTACAGCGCCAGCGCGCGGGTGTTCAACTGCTTGACGTCGAGCCAGAAGCGGTGCGCGCGCAGGTCGCGAAAGGCCATCTTCTTCAGCAGGCGCACGCAGGCCCGGCCCAGCCCCTGCCCCTTGGTCTGCAGCACCAGGCGCTTCAGTTCGACGCTGCCGTGCGGGTTGCGGCAACCCTGCAAGATGACGAAGCCCACCGCCGCGCCGTCATCGCCGCCTTCGACGATGAAATGGCGAAAGTCCGGGAAGCGCACCGCGCCTTCGTGCTGCGTGCGCTCCCAAGGCGTGATGAACGGCAGGTTGCGCCCGTCGAGCTCGACCGCGGTGACGAAGTCGAGGTCGGACAGCATGGTCGGGCGCAGGCGGGGGTTCATGGTGCAGGAAACTCGGGCAGCCCTGCCACTGTACCGAATGGCAGCCCGCCTGCGGCCGACGCACCGCAAGACGGTGCACAGGCGGCCTGCTGGCGGGCAGCTTCCCGGATTTGATCGACTTCGCCGAGAATCGCCCGGGCTTTCGCCCCACCCCCTTCATCAGGAGAACCCATGGTCAAGTCAGGAATCGATCAGGACGCACTCATCGACATGTTCGCCCAGGCCTCGGCCCAGCAGGGCGACAAGCTGCGCCAGGCGGTGACCGAAGCGACGCTCAAGGCGCTGCAAGGGCGCGAGATGACGCTGGCCAACATGCGCCAGGTCATCACCACGGTGACGCAGGCCACCTCGAACGGCGTGGCCAAGAACCCGGCGCCCGCGGTCGACCTGGAAGCCCTGCTGCGCAAGGCCTTCGACGGCATGGACGCCGCGCTGCTCAAGGCAGTGCAGGCGCATCACAAGGCGTTGCAGCAGCTGATGAGCCAGGGCGCGGGCTTGCGCGACACCCAGCTGAAAGCGGCGCTGGACAGCGTCGAGAAGATGGAGGGCATGCTGTTCACCACGGTGAACAAGGCGGTGCACGGCGTCGCGCAGCCGCTGCAAGGCCCGTGGGAGCACGTGCTGCAGACCATGAAGGTTCAAGGCACCGCCACCGGCGCAGGTGCGACGCAGACGGTCGAGGCGCTGATGAACCAGGCGCAAGACGTCATGCGCACCACCCGCGCCACCCAGTTGCGCGCGACGCAGGTGATGATGGACAGCTACGCCGCGATGGTCAGCGGCGTGCTCATCGGCATGGCCGAGGGCCTGGGCGGCGCGGTGCCGGTGGCCGCCAGCGCGGCCAGCGCGCCCGGCGCAGCCAAGCCCGACGCGTCGAAGTAGCTGGCGGCGCGCAGCGCAGACGGCAGCAATGACCATCGCATGGAAACGCATCGCGCTGCTGGCCGGCACCGCCGCCGCCGTGGCGCTGGCCGGCTACGTCGGCTGGCAACGCCTGCGCCCGAGCGGGCCGGGCGCGGGCTTTGCCGCCAGCAACGGGCGCATCGAGGCCACCGAGATCGACATCGCGGCCAAGACCGGCGGCCGGCTGCTCGATGTGCTGGTGCGTGAAGGCGACTTCGTCCAGCAAGGCCAGGTGCTCGCGCACATCCAGGTGGACGTGCTGAACGCGCAGCGCGACGAGGCCAAGGCGCAGATCGCCCAGGCCAAGACGGCGGTCGCCACCGCGCAGGCGCAGGTCGCGGCGCGCGACAGCGACCGCGACAGCGCGCTGGCGGCGATCGCGCAGCACGAAGCCGCACTGACCGCGGCGCGCGCCAAGTACCAGCGCTCGAGCGCGCTGGCCGCGCAGGGCATGTGGCCGCGCCAGGACCTGGACAACGACCTGGCCAGCATGAAAGGCGCCGAGGCCGCGACCAACGCCGCGCGCTCGCAGGCCAAGGCGGCGCAGGCGGCGATCGACGCCGCGCGCTCGCAGGTGGCCGGCGCGCAGGCCGCGGTCACGGCGGGCGAGGCGGCGCTGGCGCGCATCGAGGCCGAGATCGCCGACAGCACACTCAAGGCGCCGCTGGCCGGGCGCGTGCAGTACCGCGTGGCCAACGTCGGCGAGGTCGTCCCCGCGGGCGGCAAGGTGCTGAACCTGGTCGACCTGTCGGACGTCTACATGACCTTCTTCCTGCCCGCGGCGCAGGCCGGCAGCCTGGCTCTGGGCAGCGAGGTGCGCCTCGTGCTCGACGCCGCGCCGCAGTACGTGATCCCGGCGCGCGTGTCCTTCGTCTCGGCCAGCGCGCAGTTCACGCCCAAGACGGTGGAGACCGCCAGCGAGCGCGAGAAGCTGATGTTTCGCGTGCGCGCGCAGATCGAGCCCGAGCTGCTGAAGAAGAACCTGTCGCAAGTCAAGACCGGCCTGCCGGGCGTGGCCTGGGTGCGCACCGACGCCGCGCGCGAGTGGCCGGCGTCGCTGGCGGTGCGCGTGCCGGAGTAGCCCGGGTGACGGCGCCGCAGCGGCCCGCGGCAGCGCGGCTGCAAGGTCTGACGCTGCGCTACGGCAAGACGCTGGCGCTGCACGACGTCACGCTCGACCTTCCGGCCGGGCGCATGGTCGGGCTGATCGGGCCCGACGGTGTGGGCAAGTCCAGCCTGCTGGCGCTGGCGGCCGGGGCGCGCGCGCTGCAGCAGGGCAAGCTCGAGGTGCTCGGCGGCGACATGGCCTCGGCCGCGCACCGCACCCGCATCTGCCCGCGCATCGCCTACATGCCGCAGGGCCTGGGCCGCAACCTGTACCGCACGCTGTCGGTCGAGGAGAACCTGCAGTTCTTCGCCCGGCTGTTCGGCCACGGCGCGGCCGAGCGCCGCCGCCGCATCGACGACCTGACGCGCCGCACCGGCCTGCACCCCTTCCTGGATCGGCCGGCGGGCAAGCTGTCGGGCGGCATGAAGCAAAAGCTCGGGCTGTGCTGCGCGCTGATCCACGACCCCGAGCTGCTGATCCTGGACGAACCCACCACCGGCGTCGACCCGCTGGCGCGCGCGCAGTTCTGGGACCTGATCGGCCACATCCGCGAAAGCCAGCCGGGCATGAGCGTGTTCGTCGCCACCGCCTACATGGACGAGGCGCAGCGTTTCGACTGGATCGTCAGCATGGACGCCGGCCGCGTGCTGGCCGCCGGCACGCCGGCCGAGCTGCTCGAGCGCACCGGCACCGACTCGCTCGAAGCCGCCTTCATCCAGCTGCTGCCCGAAGACAAGCGCCGCGGCCATGAGCCGGTGCGCATCCCGCCGCTGCAGGCCAGCGGCGACGACATCGCGATCGAAGCGCAGGGCCTGACGATGCGCTTCGGCGACTTCGTCGCCGTCGACCACGTGAACCTGCGCATCCGGCGCGGCGAGATCTTCGGCTTCCTCGGCAGCAACGGCTGCGGCAAGTCGACCACGATGAAGATGCTGACCGGCCTGCTCGAAGCCAGCGAAGGCCAGGCCCGCCTGTTCGGCCAGCCGGTGGACGCCAGCGACATCGGCACGCGCCGGCGCGTGGGCTACATGTCGCAGGCCTTCTCGCTGTACGGCGAGCTGACGGTGCAGCAAAACCTGGTGCTGCACGCGCGGCTGTTCCACGTGGCCCATGACGAGATCGCCGCGCGCGTCGACGAGATGGTCGAGCGCTTCGGCCTGGGCGAGGTGCGCGCCAGCCTGCCGGAGAGCCTGCCGCTGGGCATGCGCCAGCGCCTGTCGCTGGCGGTGGCGATGGTGCACAAGCCCGAGCTGCTGATCCTGGACGAGCCGACCTCGGGCGTGGACCCTGTCGCGCGCGACGCCTTCTGGCGGCTGCTGGCCGAGTTGTCGCGCCGCGACCGCGTGACGATCTTCATCTCCACCCACTTCATGAACGAGGCCGAGCGCTGCGACCGCATGTCGATGATGCACGCGGGCAAGGTGCTGGACAGCGACGCGCCGGCGGCGCTGGTGCAAAAGCGCGGCGCGGCAACGCTGGAGGAGGCCTTCATCGGCTACCTGCTCGAAGCCGGCGGCGGCACCGCGCGGCCGCCGGCCGATCCACCGGCCGCTGGACCTGCCGCAGCGCCGGCCGCAGCGCCGACTGCGATCGCGCCTGCACTGCCGCAACGCCCTGCCCGCTTCAGCCTGCGCCGGCTGCTGAGCTACAGCTGGCGCGAATCGCTGGAACTGCAGCGAGACCCGGTGCGCTTCACGCTGGCGCTGCTGGGCACGTTGCTGCTGATGTTCGTGATGGGCTTTGGCATCAGCATGGACGTCGAGGACCTCAGCTTCGCCGTGCTCGACCGCGACCACACCGCCGCCAGCCGCGAATACGTCGACAACCTGTCGGGCTCGCGCTACTTCGTCGAGCACCCGCCGGCGGCCGACAGCGCCGAACTCGACCGCCGCATGCGCGCCGGCGAACTGGCGCTGGCGCTGGAGATCCCGCCCGGCTTCGCGCGCGACCTTGGCCGCGGCGCCGCGGTGCAGATCGGCGCCTGGATCGACGGCTCGATGCCCGCGCGCGCCGAGACCGTCGCCGGCTACGTGCAGGGCATGCACCAGGGCTGGCTGGCCGAGCGCGCGCTGGCGCGCACCGGCAATGTGGCAGCGGCCGCGCCGGCCCGCATCGAGACGCGCTTTCGCTACAACCCCGACGTGCAGAGCCTGCCGGCGATGGTGCCGGCGGTGATCCCGCTGCTGCTGATGATGATCCCGGCGATGCTCGGCGCGCTGGCGGTGGTGCGCGAAAAAGAGCTGGGCTCGATCCTGAACCTGTACACCACGCCGGTGACGCGCAGCGAGTTCCTGCTCGGCAAGCAGCTGCCCTACGTGGTACTGGCGCTGCTGAACTTCCTGCTGATGGTGCTGCTGGCGGTGACGGTGTTCGGCGTGCCGGTCACCGGCAGCTTTGCCGTGCTGCTCGCCGGCGCGCTGCTGTACGTGATCTGCGCCACCGGCATCGGCATGCTGGCGTCCAGCTTCACGCGCAGCCAGGTCGCGGCGATCTTCCTGGCGATGATCGGCTCGATCATCCCGGCGACGCAGTACTCGGGCCTGATCGACCCGGTCAGCTCGATGGACGGCGTGGGCCGCGTCATCGGCAGCATCTACCCGAGCGCGCACTTCATCGACATCAGCCGCGGCGTGTTCAACAAGGCGCTGGGATTCGAGGATCTGCGCGGCTCGCTGCGCGCGCTGGCGCTGGCGGTGCCGGTGATCCTGCTGCTGTCGATCGCGCTGCTGAAGAAGCAGGAGCGCTGAGGGCCCGTGATGCACCGCTGGCTGCGCAACATCTGGCATTTGGGCGTCAAGGAGCTGTGGGGGCTGTGGCGCGACCCGGCGATGCTGGTGCTGATCGCCTTCATGTTCGGCTTTTCGGTGTACTCCGGCGCGCGCTCGATGCCCGAGACGCTGAACCGCGCGCCGATCGCCATCGTCGACGAGGACGCCTCGCCGCTGTCCGGCCGCATCGCCGCGGCCTTCTACCCGCCGCAGTTCATGCCGCCGTCGATGATCGCGCTGCAGCAGCTCGACCGCGGCATGGACGCCGGCGTCTACACCTTCGCGCTGGTGATCCCGGTGAACTTCCAGCGCGACGTGCTCGCTGGACGCGCGCCGGCGCTGCAGCTCAACGTCGACGCCACGCGCATGTCGCAGGCCTTCAACGGCGCCGGCTCGATCCAGCAGATCGTGCAAGGCGAGGTCGCGGCCTTCGTGCAGCGCTACCGCGGCAGCCCGGCGGCACCGGTGGAGCTGGCGCTGCGCGCGCGCTTCAACCCGACCCTGGACAAGGGCTGGTTCGGCGCGATGACGCAGCTGATCAACAACGTGACGATGGTGTCGATCCTGCTGTGCGGCGCGGCGCTGATCCGCGAGCGCGAGCACGGCACTATCGAGCACCTGCTGGCGATGCCGGTCACGCCCACCGAGATCATGCTGTCGAAGGTGTGGTCGATGGGGCTGGTGGTGCTGGTGGCGGTGGCGGCGTCGCTGCAGTTCGTGGTCAAGGGGCTGGTCGGCGTGCCGGTCGAGGGCTCGACCGCGCTGTTCCTGCTGACCACCGCGCTGCACCTGTTCGCGACCACCGCGATGGGCATCTTCATGGCGACGATGACGCGTTCGATGCCGCAGTTCGCGCTGCTGATGATCCTGGTGCTGCTGCCGCTGCAGATGCTGTCGGGCGGCAGCACGCCGCGCGAGAGCATGCCGCTGCTGGTGCAGCACCTGATGCTGGCCGCGCCGACCACGCACTTCACCATCGCCGGCCAGGCGATCCTGTTCCGCGGCGCGGGGCTGGACATCGTCTGGCCGCAGCTGTCGTGGCTGGCGGCGATCGGCGGCGTGTTCTTCGCCGTCGCGCTGCGCCGCTTCCGGCGCACGATCAGCCAGATGGCTTGAAGCGGCATGCGCCCGGGCGGCGGCCTGTGGCACGATCACCGCAGCCCCGCCGCCCTCGCCGCCCGATGCTTCGATGAACACGCGCGACCGCATCCGCACCCCGCGCAAGATGCGCAGCGCCGCCCCATGAGCGTGCCCCAGCCGCGCGTGCGCGAAGTGCGCACCGGCCGGGTGCGCACGCTGGCGCGGCCCGGCGTGCGCAGCGCCATCGACAAGCAGCCGGTCGACGGGCCGATCGCGGTGGGCGCGCTGGGCCTGGCCGGCGACGAGCAGGGTGACCTGGCGATCCACGGCGGCCCCGACAAGGCGGTGCATCTGTACGCCTGGGCGCACTACGCGGCCTGGCGCGCCGAGCTGCCCGGCTGCGCGGTGCTGCAGCGCCCCGGCGCCTTCGGCGAGAACCTCAGCGTCGACGGGCTGATCGAGGCCGACGTGTGCATCGGCGACCGCTGGCGCGTCGGCAGCACGCTGCTGGAGGTGAGCCAAGGGCGTCAGCCATGCTGGAAGCTCAACCTGCGCTTCGGTGTGGCCGACATGGCGGCGCGGGTGCAGGACTCGCTGCGCGCCGGCTGGTACTGCCGGGTCGTCGAGGCCGGCACGCTGGCGACAGGCGATGCCCTGCAGCTGCTAAGCCGTCCGCACCCGGCGTGGCCGATCGCGCGGCTGCTGGCGCTGATCAAGGACCGCGCCTGCGCGCCGCGCGAGCTGGCCGAGGTGCTGGAGCTGCCGCTGACGGCGTCGTGGCGGCGGCTGTTCGGCCGCAGGCTGGAACACGGCGCGGTCGAGGACTGGACGCGCCGCATGCAGTCGGCCGAGCACCCTGTTGGCGATGACGCGACGCGCGATGCGCGACGGTAGCCCGCACCCGAGCGAGTGGCCGGGCGCGTAGCGCGCCGTCAGCGCGGCGCCCAGGCCGGCGGCCGCTTGTCGATGAAGGCCTGCACGCCTTCGAGCGCGGCCTCGTCCATCATGTTGCAGGCCATCGTCGCTTCGGCGTCGGCGTAGGCGGCCTCGATGCCGGCCTCGAGCTGGCGGTAGAACAGCTGCTTGCCGCGCGCGATCGAGATGCGCGGCTTGGCGACGATCGCCGCGGCCAGCGTGTCGACCTCGGCGTCCAGCCGCTCGGCATCGGCGACGCGGTTCACCAGCCCCTTGGCCAGCGCCTCTTCGGCGCTGATGAACTCGCCGGTGACCAGCATCTCGAAGGCCGCCTTGCGCTGCAGGTTGCGGCTCAAGGCCACGCCCGGCGTCGAGCAGAACAACCCCACGGTGATGCCGCTGACCGCAAAGCGCGCGTCGCGCGCGGCCACCGCCAGATCGCACATCGCCACCAACTGGCAGCCGGCCGCAGTGGCGATGCCGTGCACGCGCGCGATCACCGGCACCGGCAGCTTCTGGATCGTCATCATCATGCGGCCGCACTGCGCGAACAGGCTTTCGTAGTAGCCCAGCGTCGGTGCGGCGCGCATCTCCTTCAGGTCGTGCCCGGCGCAGAAGGCGCGGCCGGCGGCGGCGATCACCACCACCCGCGCCGCGTCGTCGGCGGCAACCCGATCCAGCTCGCGCTGCAGCGCGGCGAGCATGGCTTCGGACAGCGCATTGAACGCCGTCGGCCGGTTCAGCGTCAGCGTGACCACGCCGCGCGCGTCGCGCGTGTTCAGCACCAGCGGGGCGTCAGTCATGGCGGGCCTCCTACTCGATCTCCGAGGCGCTCTTCGCGCGCTCGCGCAGCTGGAACTTCTGGATCTTGCCGGTGCTGGTCTTGGGGATCGGCT
>CALBTN010000257.1 GCA_937967345.1 uncultured Rubrivivax sp.
CCATGTTTCAATCCACGCGCGCCCCGGGAGGGGCGCGCGACACCGTCGTTGCAAGCCCCGGTCCGTGCGGCCACTTTTTGCCGCCCAGCGCGAACCTGCCTCGACAGGGTCGCCATTGTGACTGCGCTGCATCCTCCGCGCGGCGCAGCAGCTTGCGCCGCGCGGTTCTCGGCGCCGCGCGAAGCTCCCCCGATGCGGCCGATGCTTGGGGTTCGCGCATCACACCACCAGCGCGGCGTCGAAGTCGGTGGCGCGAAAGTGCCCGTGCTCGCGCACCTCGCAGCCGCGCGCATCGGCCAGCCGATACAGCCGCAGGCAGTCTTTGTCGAGGTCGATGATCGACAGCAAGCGGCGCTCGAGCGCCTCCATGGCTGCTAAGTCGAGCCGGCACTCGAACACCGACTTCTGCACGCGCTGGCCGCGGCTCTCGCAGGTCTTGGCCACGCGGCGCAGGCGCCGGCGGCCTTCGCGGGTTTCGGTATTGACGTCGTAGCACACGATCACCAGCACGGTCTAGCTCCCGGGTTGCGCGCTATCGCATCCTGAACGGCGCGTAGTGATCGGCTTCGCCGCGCAGGTGGCGCGCCAGCAGCCGCGCCTGCACCAGCGGCACCAGCCCCAGCGGCAGGCTCTCGGCCAGCAGCGGGTGCGTCAGCGCCTCCTGCTTGCGCTCTTGAAAGGCGATCACCACCTGCTTGCGCGCGTCGCCTTCGAGCATCACCGCGCCGCCCTCGCGCAGCGCGAAGTCGGCTTCGCCGATCTGCAGCCGGTTGACCAGCGACAACGCCAGCCGGTCGGCCAGCGGCCTGAACTCCTCCATCAGGTCCAGCGCCAGCGCCGCACGCCCCGGGCGCAGCGCGTGCAGGTAGCCGACGTGCGGGTCCATGCCGGCGGCTTCGCAGGCACTGCGGCAGTCGTTCATCCACATCGCGTACAGGAACGACAGCAGCGCGTTCATGCGGTCGCGCGGCGGGCGCCGGCTGCGCCCGTCCATCGCGAAGTGCTGGCGCCGGTCGGGCCGCACCAGGCGGTTCAGCGCGGCGAAGTAGCCGCGCGCGGCCTGACCCTCGACGCCGCGCACCGCGTCCAGATCGGTCGCGGCCGGCAGGCTGCGCAGGCTGGCGGCGAGGTCCTTTGCCGCGCGCGCCAGCGCCTGCCGGTCGTCGGCATCCTTGGCTTCGCGCGCGCCGCGCAGCAGCACGTGGCGCTGGTTGTGCAGCTTGCCCGCCGCCAGGCGGCGCGCGTGCGCCAGCGCGAATGCGGCGTCGCCGCTGCTGCGGTGCTGCGCCTGGCGCAGCAGCACGTTGCCGGCGGTAGCGCCTTCGAGCCGGGCCTTGAAGCGGCCGTTGGCATCGAGCAGCACCAGCGCGATGCCGTCGTCGGCCAGGCGGTGCATCAGCGGCACGCTCACGCTCACCGGCCCGAAGCACACCACCGCGCCCAGGTGGTGCAGCGGCACGCGCAGTCGGGTGTCGTCGCCGACCAGCAGGCGCAAGGTGTCGTTGTCCAGCCGCAGGTGGCTGTCGGGCAATGTGACGTACAACGTGTTCAAAAGCTGCATGGCTTCAGCCGATGTCGTCGGGGCCGGGGTCGAAGGCGTCGCCGTCGGCGCCAGGATCGAAGGCGTCGCCGTCAGCGCCGCGGGCCAGCCGCGCCAGCGCTTCGGGCTGGCAGCGATCGCGCAGCGAGCAGCCGTGGCAGCGCCGCGCGTCGCTGGTCGGGCCCGGCAGCCGGCCGGCGTCGAGCATCGTGCGCACCGCGGCGGCGGTGTGCTCGACCTGCTGGCGCAGCGCTGCGTCGATTGCCATCACGCGCCGGCGCTTGCTGCTGGCGTAGAACAGCGCGCCTTCGGGCACCGCGCGGCCGGTCATCTGCTCCAGGCACAGCGCCTGCGCGGCCAGTTGCAGGTCGTCGCAGGCGGCGATGGCGGCAGCCTTGTGGCGCGAGCCGTGCTTGTATTCGACCGGGTAGGGCGTGCCGTCGGGCTCGAACTCCACCGTGTCGGCCTTGCCGATCAGGCCGAGCCGGTCGTTGAACAGCGGCAACGCACGCTCGACGCGCAGGCCGCGGCGCAGCTCGAAGCCGGGGCGGTCGACCTGCGCATGCACCGCCTGCCCGCGCAGCGTGTGCAGGTTGTCGTCGAAGGCCTGCTCCAGGTGGATCAGCGCGCACTGGCGCGGGCAGTAGGCCCAGTGCTGCAGGGCCGAGATGGGCAGCGGATCGTCGTCGTTCACGCGCTCGCCGGCAGTGCGCGCCGCCGCACGGTGCGTCCGTCGACGACCACCAGGTGCCCGGTGGCCCACGACGCGCGGGCAAGCAGCGAGTTCACTACCTGCGCCGGCCACGCCGGTGCGAACGGCCCCTGCCGCAAGTAGACGATGGCCGGCGGTGGCGGCAGTTGCCGCCTGAACACCAGCTCGCCGTAGTCGCGGTCGAGTGTCAGGATCCACCGTTGCTGCGCCACCGCGTGGCGCAGCACGTCGACGTCGCTGGCGCGGCGCATCAGTTCGGTGACCGACTCCACGTCCAGCCCCTGGGCGCGCAGCGCGAGCAGCGCTGGCCGCGGCCAGTTCTCGTTGGCCAGCAGGCGGATCGTCACGCCGGCGACGGTGCGAGCAGGATGTGCCGCTCCTCGTGCAGCTTGTCCGCCGCGAAGGCGAGTGCGGCCAGGATGTCGTCGTTGCTCAACTGCGGGTACGACTCGATCAGCATCTCGTGCGTCCATCCCTGCGCGAGCCAGCCGATGATCAGTTCCACCGACAGCCGAGTGCCCTTGACCGTCGGCTTGCCGGCGAGGATGTCGGGGTTGCAGACGATGCGTTCGCGCCAGTCCATATTCAGCACCTGCGGATCAGTTTGACGCCCGCCGCTGCCTCGGCGCTTTCGCCGGGGTTCAGCGCGTGGCCGTCGAAGTGCACCGAGTATGCGCCGAAGCCGCGCGCGGGGGCGTCGCCGCCGTCGGTGCGGGCGACGCTGAGCCGGTCGAACAGGTCGTGCGCATGCGCGTTGCCGAGCTTGCTGTCGTGCTCGAACACGTACAGCCCGCGGCAGGCCATCTCGCCGCGCGCGGCGCTGCGGTCGTGCTCGAACATGTGTTCGAGCGCCTGCCACAGCAGCGCCAGATCGGCATCGTCGAAGCCGGTCTGCTCGGCCAGGAAGGCCGAGACGAAGCCGTGCGCGCGGTACAGGCCGTAAGGCACGGTGTGCTTGCGGCCCATGGTGCGGTTGTCGCCCTGCTGCTTCTCGGCCTCGGCCTGGGTGGCGACCGCGACGCGGGTGATCGTGTGTTCGAGTGCGACCACGGGTTCGATCGAGCGCGCGAAGGTCAGCTGCACCGGCCCGCGCACCTGCCCGGCATTGGTGCCGGTGGACATCACCGCGCCGAAGCAGCGCACGTCGTAGAAGTTCTGGCACATCCAGCCGCGCGCCTTGGCCACTTCGTCGCCGCTGCCCCTGCGCTTGTCCTTGCCAAGCTTCTTCTTCGGCGCGTCGTTCTCGGCCGGCTCGGCAGACTCGTCCTGCACCGGGTCGAGCTTCAAAGCGGAATACGCGCGCTGGTGCTGCAGGTTGAGGATCGCCTTCTCGCGCACGTAGATCTCGAAGCGCTTCTCGCCGTCGGCGGGATCGCGCTGTTCCTGCTCCTTGGTCAGCGCGACGAAATTGCGCACCTTGCGCTTGAGCGCGACGTCGGTCACCAGGCCGTGCCCGGTCTCGGCGTCGAGCCGCGGCAGATTGCCGGCGTCGGGGTCGCCGTTGGGGTTGCCGTCCTTCACGTCGAACAGGTAGACGAAGTCGTAGCGGTGGGCGATGGGCATGGTCATGGTTGGGGCTCGGTGGTGGGCGATGCAGTGTCGGCGTCGCCATCGCCCTTGACGGCGAAGAACGACTGGCGTTGGTGGTAGTAGCCGAGCGCGAACAGCCCCTGCGCGTGCAGATCGAGCTGGCGCGGGAAGTCGCAAAGGCGCGGCTGCTCGAGGCTGCCGCAGACCTCGCCGATCAGCTTTTCGAAGTAGCTCGCTTCGCCGCCGGCCAGCTTGCCCAGGTGCGCGTTCTTCAGCCGCAGCAGCGTCGGGAACACCGACGCCGGCGTGCTCGACGCGGCGCCGTAGTAGCGGTCGCGAATGGTGGCGCTGATGCCGGGCTGCGCGCGCGACTGGATGCGTTCGAGCACGGCGAACAGCCGGCCCAGGCGGTAGGCGGGGTGGTCCTGGTTCACATCGAGTTCCTCGTGGATGTACTGGAAGCCGGCCGGCAGCGCGTGGCGCGCGCGGTGGCTGCGGTTGATGCAGGCCTTGAGGATCGCGGCGCGCAGGTAGGGCACGTTGCCGCCGAAGTCGCGCGTGGCCTGCTCGGCGCGGCAGCGGTTGACCGCGGCGTTGAGCAGCGCCGGCGGATACGGCGTGCCTTCGAGGATCGCGCGCAGCCACTCGCCGGCCAGTCGCGGCGGCACGTTGTCGGCCTTGCCGGCGCTGGCGATCGAACGCAGCAGCCAGACCATCGATGGAGTGGCGGCATCGCGCTCGGACTGGCGGGCGATGCGCAGATCGTCGAAGTGGCGCAGTACGCGCGGCGCGAGCACGTCGAAGCGCTCGTGCAGCCACAGCCGCACGGCGATGCGCGACGCGTTGGGCGCCAGGCCGAGCACGAAGAAACGCAGTCCGCTGTCGTCGGCGCCGCGGCTGCCGCTGCGCGCGCCGTCGAGCCGCTTGCGCACGGCATCGACATGCGCATCGGGGTTGTCGCCGAACACTTGCGCCAACTCGGCCGGCAGGGTGTCGTCGCGGTCGGCCCAGATCACCGTGGTGGCATCGCCGATCTGGATGCGGTTGGGCGAGTCGCGCCGCAACAGCGAATTCAATGCGAGGCTGTAGCGAGAAGCAGCGCTCTGCGAGACGGGGGCGTTCATTGCCTGCGCCTTGCCAAATGAGCTGTAGGCGGGCGCCTCGTTGGTGTTGGCTGCGACAAGTGGCGAAGGCTTCTGCGTGACGAACGAAACCTTCGGATGCAGTCTGGCAATAGGCGAGACGGCGCCCGTGATCAGGCATTGGGCCTGCACGATGGCGCCGCTTGGCTGTTCCGTGTCCGGGTCGGGCGCGGAATTCGCCGCGGCCACCCATCGCTCATGGCACACCGGCTCGATCTCGCCCCGCAGCCTGAAGGTCAGGTTCAATCCCTGGCCGGCCAGCATGGCGTCGCGAAGGTCCGACGGCCGAAGCTGTTCGATTTCGAAGCGCTCGTAGAAGCGCATGACGGCGGCGAGCCCGCATGAGTCCGGATGCTCACGCGCAAGATCAGCGACGCGCGACTTGAAGGCCCTGTGCTGCTTTGCCACCTTGTCGGGCTTGTCCGCGGGGTCCGGCGACCCGTCAGGCTTGCGCTTCTGAAGGCCCAGCACGAAACCCATGTGATCCCACAGCAGATTCGGCTGCTTCCACGCATCGGTGCC
>CALBTN010000258.1 GCA_937967345.1 uncultured Rubrivivax sp.
GCGCCGGGTTGATCTGCACGACCGTGCCGGCCACCGGCGTCTTCACCGCCATGATGGCCTTGGACAACTCCACCACCGCCACCGTCGAGCCCTGCTGCAGCACGGTGCCCACCCGCTTCGGGCGGCACATGTAGATCTCGCCGGACAGCACGATGCCGAACTCGGTGATGCCCACCGTGGCCGTGCCGTCGTGGCCCAGCCGCGCCCACACCTGGTGCTCGGTCAGGAAGTACAGATCGGGCGGATGGTCAAGCCGCAGCGCAGTCATGAGGCAAGCGAGGACGCCGTGGGTTCAACAAGCGCGGCCGGTGGCTTCAAGCGGCGCGCCCCGCACGCTCGCCGCGCAACGCGCGCCCGGCGCCGCGCCCGGCTGCCGCGCCCAGCCGGGCGGTCTCGCGCACCAACACCCACGGCTGCGCCAGCCAGCCCGGGGCGGCCGCCACCGAGCGCGCCAGCGCCACCCGGCTGCCGCCAAAGTCGCCGAGCTGCCATTGCGCGGCCAGCGCGCGCAGGTAGTGTTTCGCCGCGTCGCGGCGGGTGCGCCGCTGCGCGCGCTGGCACACGCCGCACCCCCGGTGCAGCAGCGTCGCCTGGGTGGCGGCCAGCTGCCAGAAGTCGTCGGCCAGGCGCTGCAGATCACGCCGCCGCTGCAGCGCCTGGTAGCCCTGGGCATGCACGCGGTAGTCGACCAGCAGTTCGTCGACCACCGCCACCGCGGCGCGGCGCGCCACCGCGAGCCATAGCGCGTGGTCGCCCAGCCCGACCCAGGCGTGCGGCAGGCCGATCGCCGGCAGCAGCGCGCGGCGAAACATGCCGCTCGGCGCGTAGTAGTGGTTGCGCCCGAGCAGCGCATGGAAGACATCGCCCTGCGGCAGCGCGCCTTGCTGCTGGCCGGTGACCTGGCCGTCGCCGTCGATGAAGCGGGCGCGGCAGAACACCGCGCCGATCTCGGGCCGGGCGCCGGCGCGACCGAGCTGCTTGGCGAGTTTGTCCGGCGCCCAGCGGTCGTCCTGGTCGAGCAGCGCGATCCACTCGCCGCGCGCTTGCAGCATCGCGTGGTTGCGCGCACCGATGCCCATCGTGCGGTCGTTGTCCTGGTGGATGTAGCGCAGCCGCGCATCGCCAAAGGCCTCGCACACCTGCCGCGTGTGGTCGGTGGAGCCGTCGTCGACGACGATGACCTCGAGGTCGGCCATGGTCTGCTGCAGCGCGCTGCCCAGCGCCTCGTGCAGGTAGCCGGCCTGGTTGAACGCCGGCACCACGACGCTGACCTTCATCGCGCCGCCGGGCTGTCGCGGTCGAGTGCCGCCAGGCGCTGCCGCAGTGGCGCACCGGCGCGCACCATCAGCGCGATCAGGCCGCACACGCGCTCGATGTCGGCCAGCGTCACCGCGGTGCCGGTCGGCAGCACCAGCAGCCGTGCGGCCACCGCGTCGGTGTGCGGCAGCCGCGCGGCGGCGCGCGGGTACAGGCTGCGGTACGGCTCCATGCGGTGGCAGCCCGGCCAGAAGTACTTGCGCGCGATCACGTTTTCTTGCCACAGCGCGCGCACCAGGTCGTCGCGCGTGGCCGCACCCTCGGCCGCGCTGTACTCGCACACCACGTACTGGTGGTTGCAGCGCTGGGTTTCGTCGAAGGCCAGCACCTCGATGCCCGGCACCTGCGCCAGCAAGCGGCGGTAGGCGGCGTGGTTGCGCTGGTTGACGGCCATGAACTCGTCGATCGAGCGCAGCGAGGTCAGCCCCATCGCCGCCGACACTTCGTTCATCTTGCCGTTGGTGCCGATGTGGACCACGTTGTCGTAGCCGGCGAAGCCGAAGTTGACCATCAGCCGGATCTTGGCCGCCAGCGCGTCGTCGTCGGTGGTGATGGCGCCGCCCTCGAACGAGTTGAAGAACTTCGTCGCGTGGAAGCTGAACACCTCGGCCCGGCCGAAGCCGCCGATCATGCGGCCGCGGTGCGAGCAGCCCAGCGCGTGCGCGGCGTCGAACATCAGGTGCAGGCCGTGGCGCCGCGCGATGTCGGTCAGCGCGTCCACCGCGCACGGGCGCCCCCACACATGCACGCCGAGGATGCCGCTGGTGCGGTCGCTGATCAGGCGTTCGACCTGCACCGGGTCGAGCGCATGGGTGGCCGGGTCGATGTCGCAGAACACCGGGGTGATCTGCTGCCACTGCAGCGCGTGCGCGGTGGCGATGAAGGTCATCGCCGGCACGATCACCTCGCCGCTCAGCGGCAGCGCGCGGATCGCGATCTCCAGCCCGATGGTGGCGTTGCACACCGCGATCACGTGGCGCACGCCCAGGTACGACGCCAGCGCGGCTTCGAGCTCGCGCACGCACTCGCCGTTGTTGGTGAACCAGCGCGAGTCGAGGATGCGCGCGACCCGATCGAGAAAGTAGGCGCGCTCGCCCAGGTTGGGCTGCCCCACGTGCAGCTTGTGGTCGAAGGCGGGAGCCGCGCCGAACACCGCCAGCTCGGCCAGGTCGGTCTTTGTCATGTCTGTGCTTTCGTGATCACCCGCGCCGGATGGCCGTAGGCGACGACCCCGGGCGGGACATCGTGCAACACCAGCGAGCCGGCGCCGATCAGCACGCCGGCGCCGATGCGCACCCGGTCGCGCACCACCGTGCCGATGCCGATCCAGCTGCGCGGACCGATGCGCACCTGCCCGCCCAGGCAGCTGCGCGGGCACAGGTGAACCCCGTCGTCGACGAAACCGTCGTGGCACACCACGGCGGCACTGTTGACCAGCACCTGCCGCCCGAGCACGCTGCCGGGCTCGACGATGGCCCCGGCAGCGACGTAGCAGCCGGGCCCGAGCTGGACATCGTCGGCCACCAGGGCGCCGGCGTCGACGATCGCCGGGCGCGCCCAGCCCTGTGCCGCGAGTGCCTCGTCCAGCGCCACGCGCGCGGCGTTGTCGCCGAAGGCGATCACCGCGTGCGCCACGCCCCGCTCGCGCAGGCCCGCCAGCGCTTCGCGCCCGCCCAGCACCGCGGCGCCACAGAAGGCCTCGCCGCGGCGCGCGGGGTTGTGCTCGTCGATGAAACCGGCGATGCGCCACGGCCCGCTGTGCCGCAGGCTGCGCGCGACCACCTTCGCGTGGCCGCCGGCACCAAACACCACGATGTCCTGCATGCGCACCTTGCCCTCGAGAAAACGCGGCGCCGGCTGTGGCAAGGCCAGGCCGGCTGCCCTGTGCCCTGCCCAGCTTGCTGTCGTGACCGCGACCTGGATTGTGCTGGCAGGGCGCGGCCCGCCTTGCCCGGCCGAACCCGCTGCGGTGGCAGGCTGACTGCGCGGCTTGCGCTGGGGCGCGCCGGCCTGATCCGTGGCATCCGTGGCGCCGCGCCGCGCGGTGGCGGCCGCGCCCGGGCGCAGAATGCACGCGTCTGCTTCATGGAGATTTCGATGCCGCAAACGCCGTTGCGCTGCCTGTTTGCCCTGGCCGGCATCGCCGCCGCGCTGTGCAGCCAGGCCCAGACCATCAAGCCGCCGCAGGCGCAGGCCTGGATCGACGTGGCCACCTTCAGCGGCCTGGGGCTGCCGTCCGGCGGCATGGCCGGCGCCAACCCGATGGCGATGATGGGCGCGATGATGGGCGGCGGCGCGGCGGCCAACAGCTTCGGCCAGACCCAGTCGGGTGCGGCCGGCCGCTGGGTCGATGTCACCTTGTTCACGCGTGCCAATGCGCAGCTCGACCAGGCGCAGCAGGAGGTGCCGGCCGGCTTCATGAGCCCGGCGCTGCAGCTGCGCGCGCCCAGCGACGGCCGCGCCGCGCCGCCGGACGACGACAAGGTGGTCGAGCAGCCCACCGAGCGGCCGCAGGGCCGGCTGCTGCTGTACTGGGGCTGCGGTGCCACGGTGCGTGCGGGCCAGCCCAAGGTGCTGGACATGGCCAGCGCGTCGGCCGCCGATCTGGCCAGCTTCTTCACCGCGCGCCGTGCCACGCAGCGCGGCGCGCACAGTGCCGGCGGCCGCCCGGTGTGGCCGAACCCGGCCGATGCGCGCCTGGTGCCGGCGCAGGCCTCGCTGGTGGGCGAACACGGCTTCAGCGGCAACGGCGTGCCGCCGGGATTTCGCTTCCAGATCCCGCCGGCGCAGGACCTGATGCCGCCGCTGCAGCTGCAAAGCGCCGACGCGGCGGGTGCGACCGAACTGCGCTGGAACTCGATCGCGACCGCGCGCGCGTACTTCGCGGCCGGCATGGGTGCGCGCGCCGACAACGAGATGGTGATCTGGACCTCGAGCGAGCTGCCCGATTCGGGCATGGGCCTGATCGACTACCAGACCAACCCGGCGGTTGACCGCTGGCTGCGCGAGAAGGTGCTGCTGGCGCCGACGACCACGCAGTGCACGGTGCCCAAGGGCGTGTTCACTGCCGAGGGTTCGATGCTGCGCGTGATCGCCTACGGCAACGAGCTGAACCTGGCGCACCCGCCGCGCCCGGCCAATCCCAAGGCCGACTGGGCGCCGGTGTGGGCGCTGAAGCTGCGGGTGAAGTCGGTGGCTACCGTGATGCCGGGCATGGGCGACATGCCGCAGATGCCGGCGGGCGGCCGCGACGCGGCGCCGTCTGGTCAGCCGGGGCAGGGCGGCGAGGACAAACCCGGCGACCTGCTGCCCAAGGCGGGCGACCTGCTGAAGGGCATCTTTCGCTGAGTGGCCGCTGGGCCATTGGGGTTGCCCGGTCTGCGTCGCGCGCGACGCGCGACTTGTGGCTGCGGCGCGGCGCTGCGCGCTGGACGAGCCGGGCGGTGCCCGACTCGTCTGCTGCGCGCTCCCGCTAGCCTTTCAGGCCAGCGAGATCGCGCAGCACGGCGACCTTGTCGGTGCGCTCCCAGCTGAAATCGGGCTCGTTGCGGCCGAAGTGGCCGTAGGCGGCGGTCCTCTCGTAGATCGGACGCAGCAGGTCGAGCATCTGGATGATGCCCTTGGGCCGCAGGTCGAACACCTCGCCGACCAGCGCGGCGAGCTTCTCGTCGGAGATCACGCCGGTGCCTTCGGTGTAGACCGTGATGTTCATCGGCCGCGCCACGCCGATCGCGTAGGCCACCTGGATCTGGCATTGCCGCGCCAGCCCGGCGGCGACGATGTTCTTCGCCACGTAGCGCGCCGCGTAGGCGGCCGAGCGGTCGACCTTGCTCGGGTCCTTGCCGCTGAACGCGCCGCCGCCGTGCGGGCAGGCGCCGCCATAGGTGTCGACGATGATCTTGCGCCCGGTCAGGCCGCAGTCGCCCTGCGGGCCGCCGATGACGAAGCGCCCGGTCGGGTTGACCAGGTAGCGCGTGTCCTTCAGCCATTCCTTGGGCAGCACCGGTTTGATGATCTCCTCGATCACCGCCTCGATGAAGCTGCCCTTCATCTTGGTCGCGGTCTCGCTCTGGTCGGGGCTGTGCTGGCTGCTCAGCACCACGGTGTCGATGCTGTGCGGCTTGCCGTCGACGTAGCGCATCGT
>CALBTN010000259.1 GCA_937967345.1 uncultured Rubrivivax sp.
CGACGTGCTGTTCTTCGTCGACAACATCTACCGCTACACGCTGGCCGGCACCGAAGTCTCGGCGCTGCTGGGCCGCATGCCCTCGGCGGTGGGCTACCAGCCGACGCTGGCCGAAGAGATGGGCCGGCTGCAAGAGCGCATCACTTCCACCAAGGTCGGCTCGATCACCTCGATCCAGGCGGTGTACGTGCCGGCCGACGACCTGACTGACCCGTCGCCGGCGACCACCTTCGCCCACCTGGACTCCACCGTGGTGCTGTCTCGTGACATCGCCGCGCTGGGCATCTACCCGGCGGTCGACCCGCTCGACTCCACCAGCCGCCAGCTCGACCCGCACGTCGTTGGCGAGGAGCACTACCAAGTGGCACGCGCGGTGCAGGGCACGCTGCAGCGCTACAAGGAGCTGCGCGACATCATCGCCATCCTGGGCATGGACGAGCTGTCGCCCGAGGACAAGCTGGCGGTGGCGCGGGCGCGCAAGATCCAGCGTTTCCTGTCGCAGCCTTTCCACGTCGCCGAGGTCTTCACCGGTACGCCGGGCAAGTACGTGCCGCTGAAGGAAACCATCCGCGGCTTCAAGATGATCGTCAACGGCGAGTGCGACGCGCTGCCCGAGCAGGCCTTCTACATGGTCGGCTCGATCGACGAGGCCATCGCCAAGGCCAAGACGGTTCAGTAAGCGAGCCGGGAAGGAAAGCACATGGCCACGCTGCACGTCGATGTGGTGTCCGCCGAGGAAGGCATCTTCTCGGGCCACGCGAAGTTCGTCGCGCTGCCCGGCGAGATGGGCGAGCTCGGCATCTATCCGCGCCACACGCCGCTGATCACGCGCATCAAGCCCGGCGCGGTGCGCATCGTGCGCGCCGACAACGACGAGGAAGAATTCGTCTTCGTCGCCGGCGGCATCCTCGAGGTGCAGCCGGGCACGGTGACGGTGCTGGCCGACACCGCGATCCGCGGCCGCGACCTCGACGAGGCCAAGGCCACCGAGGCGCGCAAGCAGGCCGAGGATGCGATGAAGAACGCCGCCAGCGACATCGACTTCGCCAAGGCGCAAAGCGAGTTCGCGGCGATGGCCGCGCAGATCGCCGCGCTGCGCAAGTTCCGCAAGAAGTAGCGCGCCGCGCAGCGGCGGCGATGGCGGCCAAGGTCAAACTGGCGCGCAGCGACTACCAGTCGCGGCTCGAGGCGCTGCAGATCGAGCTCAACCAGCTTGCGCGCTGGTTGCAGCACACCGGCGCCCGACTGCTGGTGCTGATCGAAGGCCGCGACACCGCGGGCAAGGGCGGCGTGATCTCGGCGATCAACGACACGCTGCCGCCGCGCATCTGCAAGAGCGTTGCCCTGCCCAAGCCCAGCGAGCGCGAAACCACGCAGTGGTACTTCCAGCGCTACGCCGCGCACCTGCCGGCGGCCGGCGAGATCGTGCTGTTCGACCGCAGCTGGTACAACCGCGCTGGCGTCGAGGCCGTGATGGGCTACTGCACGCCGCGGCAGACCGACGCGTTCCTGCGCCAGGTGCCGGTGTTCGAGAAGCTGCTGGTCGATGACGGCATCCTGCTGCTCAAGTACTGGCTGACGGTGGACCAGGCACACCAGGAAGAGCGTTTCAGCGAGCGGCTGCACGACCCGCTGAAGCGCTGGAAGCTGTCGCCGGTGGACCTGCAGGCGCGCTCGCGCTACGAGGACTACGGCCGGGCGCGCGACCGCATGCTGCAGGCCACGCACAAGCCGCACGCGCCGTGGACGCTGGTCGACTTCAACGACCAGCGCCGCGGCCGGCTGACGCTGATCCGCCACCTGCTCGACCAACTGCCCGACACGCGCTTGCCCGAACCGCAGGTCGAATTTCCGCTGCTGCCGGGCAAGCCGAAGCGCGAGCGCTTCGACGGGCCGCTCAAGCCAATCAGGAGCGTCTAGCGCGCCAGGTCAGCCAGCGGCCGCTGGCGCGCCAAGGGCGTCTAACGCACCAGCGGCGTGTCCGGCAACTCGTTCGGATTGGCCGCACCCGCGGCCAGCGCGAAGTGCTGGCGCAGCAGTTGGTCGACCGCGTCGACCGCCGCCGCAAGGCCCTGCTCGAAGCGTCCGGCCTTGAACGCCGACGCCATGTCGCGCGCCAGCGCCTGCCAGTGCTGCGGTGGCACATGCCGCGCCACGCCGCGGTCGGCGACGATCTCGATCGCGTGTTCGGCCAGCAGCAGATAGATCAGCACGCCGTTGTTGTGCTCGGTGTCCCACACGCGCAGCTTGCCGAACATGGCCAACGCGCGCTCGCGCGCCGTCGCGCCGCGCCACAGGTACGACAGCGGCAAGCCGGCTTCGACGCACAGCCGGATCTCGCCGCTGTGGCCGGCTTCACTGTGCTGCACGCGCTCGGTCAGCCGCTGCAGTGCGGCGGCATCGACCGCGCGCGCGGCGTCGGTGTCGTCGAACCAACGATGCCTGAGGATGCGCGCCAGCCGGTTCATCTCACCAGTCCCCCGAGGCGCCGCCGCCGCCGAAGTCGCCGCCGCCGCCGGAGCCAAAGCCGCCGCCGCCGCCAAAGCCACCACCGCGGCCGCCAAAGCCGCCAGCGCCGCCGAAGCCCCCGCCGCCGCCCCAGATCACCGGCCCGCCACGCCGCCGTGCGCCGCGGCCCATGCCGCGCGCCAGCGCGCCGATGCCCAGCACCCCCACCACCAGCAGCGTGATCAGCGCGGCCGCAGCGGCGATCAGCACGCTGGCGCTGGCGATCCAGGCCGCCGCACCGGCGCCGCCGGCGGTCAGCAGCGCGCCGAGCCGCCGGCCCAGCAGCTTGCTGAGGATGCTGCCGATCACCGGCACCGCGACGAAGAAGAACATCAGCAGTTCTTCCATCGAGCCCGCCTGCGGGCCGCTGGGCTGCGGTGGCGGCGCCGGCAGGCCCTCGCCCTTGATGCGCGAGATCAGCGCGTCGATGCCGGCGTCCAGCCCGGCGGCGAAGTTGCCGGCGCGAAAGGCCGGGCTGATCGTGCGGTCGATGATCTGCCGCGCCGCCAGGTCGGGCACCGCGCCTTCCAGCGCCTTGGCCACCTCGATGCGGATGCGCCGGTCGTTCTTGGCGACGACGATCAGCACGCCGTCGCCGACCTCGCGCCGGCCGATCTTCCACTGGTCGGCGACGCGAAAGGCGAAGGCAGCGATGTCCTCGGGCGCGCTGCTGGGCACCATCAGCACCACGATCTGCGTGCCCTGTGCCTGCTCGAAGGCGGCGAGCTTGGCTTGCAGCGCGCCGCGCTGCGGCCCGTCCAGCGTGCCGGTCTGGTCGATCACGCGCGCCGTCAGCGCCGGCACCGGCAGCAGGTCCTGCGCCCAGGCCGGCAGCCATAGCGCCAGCAGCCAAGTGGCCAGCAGCAGCCGCCGCATGCCAGCCCTTCAGCCCTTCAGCCCTTCAGCCCGGGCTCACTTCGCGCCAGCCGGCGCGGCCCTGTCGAAGTTCACGCTCGGCGGCACGCTGATCTGGGCCTCGTTCTGCACCGTGAAGTTGGGCTTGACCGGATAGCTGAACAGCATCGCCGTCAGGTTGGTCGGGAAGCTGCGCGCCAGCACGTTGAAGTCGTTCACCGCCTTGATGTAGCGGTTGCGCGCCACGGTGATGCGGTTCTCGGTGCCTTCGAGCTGCACGCGCAGGTCCTGAAAGGCCTGGTTGGCCTTCAGATCGGGGTAGCGCTCCACCGTCACCATCAGTCGGCTCAAAGCGCTGCCCAGCTCGCCCTGCGCGGCCTGGAACTTCTGGAAGGCCTCGGGGTTGTCGATCAGCTCCGGCGTGGCCTGGATGCTGGTGGCCTTGGCGCGCGCCTCGATCACCTTGGTCAGCGTCTCCTGCTCGAAGTTGGCCTCGCCCTTGACCGTGGCCACGATGTTCGGGATCAGGTCGGCGCGGCGCTGGTACTGGTTCAGCACCTCGGCCCAGGCCGCCTTGACCTGCTCGTCCAGGCGCTGGAACTGGTTGTAGCCGCAGCCGCCCAGCAGCAGCGGTGCCAGCAGCGCGACGAGCCAGGCGATACGGTGATGGATCTTCATGCAGCCTCCCAGCAGCGTTCGGGGGGTGGATGCTACTTTGTCGCGCAGCCGGCGCTGTGCGGCGTCGGCCGGGCGCCGTGGCCGTGGCTCGGCTGGCGCCAGCCGCGCGGGGCCACGCCGATAATGCCCGCCCATGCCGACCTCAGCACTGCACAACGACACCTTCCTGCGCGCCTGCCTGCGCCAACCCACCGACCACACGCCGCTGTGGCTGATGCGCCAGGCCGGGCGCTACCTGCCCGAGTACAAGGCGACACGCGCGCGCGCCGGCAGCTTCATGGGGCTGGCGACGAACCCGCAGTACGCCACCGAGGTCACGCTGCAGCCGCTGGATCGTTTTGCGCTGGACGCGGCGATCCTGTTCTCCGACATCCTGACCGTGCCCGACGCGATGGGGCTGGGCCTGAGCTTCGAGGCCGGCGAAGGGCCGCGCTTTGCCCACCCGCTGCGCGACGAGGCCGCGGTGGCGCGGCTGGCCGTGCCCGACATGGAGCGGCTGCGTTACGTGTTCGACGCGGTGGCGGCGATCCGCAAGGCGCTGCTGACCACCGACGCCCAGGGGCGCAGCGCCGGCCGCGTACCGCTGATCGGCTTTTCCGGCAGCCCGTGGACGCTGGCGTGTTACATGGTCGAAGGCGGCGGCAGCGACGACTACCGTCTCGTCAAGACCATGCTGTACGCGCGTCCCGATCTGCTGCAGCGCATCCTGGACATCAACGCCCAGGCGGTGGCGGCCTACCTCAACGCACAGATCGACGCCGGCGCGCAGGCGGTGATGATCTTCGACTCCTGGGGCGGCGTGCTCGCCGACGGCATGTTCCAGCGCTTCAGCCTGCACTACACGCGCCAGGTGCTGGCTGAAGTGAAGACCGAAAGCGAAGGCCGGCGCGTGCCGCGCATCGTCTTCACCAAGGGTGGCGGGCCGTGGCTGGCGCAGATCGCCGACAGCGGCGCAGATGTGGTCGGGCTGGACTGGACCGTGAACTTGAGCGCGGCACGCGCCGCGGCCGGTGAGCGTGTCGCGCTGCAGGGCAACCTGGACCCGAACGTGCTGTTCGCGCCGCCCGAGGTCGTGCGCGAGCAGGCGATCGCGGTGCTCGACAGCTTCGGGCCGCCGCAGCGCGCCGACGGCGGCTGGGACGGGCACGTCTTCAACCTGGGCCATGGCATCAGCCAGCACACCCCGCCCGAGCACGTCGCGGCCTTGGTCGAAGCGGTACACGGCCACTCGCGCCGCCTGCGCGCGGCCGGCGCCGCGGGCCTGTAGCGCCTGCGCGCGTCCGAAGCGCGCCTGCAGGCCGGTAAGTGAGTGCTCAGGGCTTGACTTATCCCCAGAAGTTGCGCAGCACTCACACCCTCGCCGGCAGCCATCCGCAGTTCTCCTGATGCCGGCTAAGTCGTTGATTTGCCTGAGCCAACCCGGTTGCCACGAAATGATGCAGCGGCAGTGCAGCCACGCCAAATCAAGAACTTGGCGCGGCCGGCCGCAGATTGCCCACAAAGTTATGCACAGGCTGTGTGGACAGCGCGGAAAGCGCTTTTCAATCAGCAGCTTAGGGCCAACTCCTCAGCGGATATCGAGCAATATGCCGCAACCGGCACCGCACCTGCCGTGACTGAAACGGTCGTTTTGCCGGTGGTTGTGGATGCGCCGCAACACGCCGGGCTGAACGCCACGCTCGACTACCTGAGCACCGGCGCGCTGGCGCCGGGCAGCCTGGTGCAGGTGCCACTGGGCCGGCGCAGCGTGGCCGGCGTGGTCTGGCATCGCCGCATCGGGCCGGCGCCGGCCGACGCGCAGCTGCGGCCCATCGACGCGGCGCTGGGCTGCCTGCCACCGCTCGGGCCCGAGTGGCGGCAGTTGGTGGAGTTCACTGCCGGGTACTACCAGCGCAGCCTGGGCGAGGTCGCGCTGGCGGTGCTGCCGCCCGAGCTGCGCAAGCTCAGCGACACCCAACTCGCGCGCCGGCTCGAGCGGCTGCGCCGGCAGTCGCCCGCCGCCGCGCCGCCGGCGCCGCCCGCGGTCGAGGCCGCGCTGCCGCTGCTGAGCGACGAGCAGGCGCAGGCGTTGCAGCAACTGGCGCTGCCCGAGGTGCCGCCACGCCCGACCTTGCTGCAAGGCGTCACCGGCAGCGGCAAGACCGAGGTCTACCTGCGCTGCGCCGCGCAGGCGCTGCAGCAGCAGCGGCAGGTGCTGGTGCTGGTGCCCGAGATCAACCTGACGCCGCAGCTCGAGGCGCGTTTTGCCGAGCGCTTTGCCGCGCGTCGGCTGGTGTCGCTGCACAGCGGGCTGACGCCGGCACAGCGGCTGCGCCACTGGCTGCTGGCGCACCTGGGCCAAGCCGACCTGGTGCTGGGCACGCGGCTGGCGGTGTTCGCCTCGCTGCCGCGGCTGGGCCTGATCGTGGTCGACGAGGAGCACGATCCGTCGTTCAAGCAGCAGGAGGGCGCGCGCTACTCGGCGCGCGATCTGGCGGTGTACCGCGGCCGCGTCGAAGCGGCGGCGGTGCTGCTGGGCTCGGCCACGCCATCGCTGGAAAGCTGGAGCCACGCCCAGAACGGCCGCTACCGGCGGCTGCGCCTGACCCAGCGCATCGGCCGCGGCGCGCTGCCGGCGGTGCGCCTGCTCGACATGAATACCGTGGCGCGCGCTGCCGACGGTCAGATGCCGGCGCTGGCGCCGGCGCTGCAGCGCGAGCTCGAGCAGCGCACCGCGCGCGGCGAACAAAGCCTGCTGCTGCTGAACCGGCGCGGTTATGCGCCGGTGCTTTTTTGCAGCGCCTGCGGCTGGAAGAGCGGCTGCCCGCATTGCAGCGCGTGGCGCGTGTTCCACAAGGCCGACCGCACGCTGCGATGCCACCACTGCGGCTTTGGCGAGCGCGTGCCGCGCGCCTGCCCGGACTGCGGCAACCTGGACATCAGCGCGCTCGGCCGCGGCACCGAGAAGCTCGAAGAGCAGATCCGGCTGGCGCTGCCCGGCGCACGCGTCGCGCGCATCGACGCCGACAGCACGCGCGCCAAGGGTGCGCTGCAGGCGCGGCTGAGCGCGGTGCATGCCGGCGAGGTCGACGTGCTGGTGGGCACGCAGATGATCGCCAAGGGCCACGACTTTCGCGGTGTCACGCTGGTGGCGGCGGTCAACCCGGATGCGGCGCTGTTCGCCAGCGACTTTCGCGCCGCGGAGCGGCTGTTCGCGCTGCTGATGCAGGCCAGCGGCCGCGCCGGGCGTGACGCGTCGCAGGCCGCGCAAAGCCAGATGTGGGTGCAGACCTGGCATCCGCGCCATGCGCTGTATGCGGCGTTGGTGGCACACGACTTCGATGCCTTCGCCCAGGCGCAACTGGCCGAGCGCCACACCGCCGGGCTGCCGCCGTTCAGCCACCTGGCGCTGCTGCGTGCCGAGGCGCGCCAGACCGAGGTGGCCGCCGCCTTTCTCGAAGCCGCCGCGGCGCAGGCGCAAGCGTTGGCGCACGAGCTGGGGGTGCGGCTGTACCCGCCGGTGCCGCCGCCGCTGTCGCGCGTGGCCGGCGTCGAGCGGCTGCAGATGCTGGCCGAATCGGCCTCGCGCGCGGCGCTGCAGCGGCTGCTCGCGGCCTGGCTGCCGCAGCTGCGCGCGCTCAAGGCGCGCCACCGCGGCCTGCTGCGCTGGGCGGTGGACGTGGATCCGCTGGCGATCTGAGCCCACGCCCTACGGCCTTTGGCCGCCCCTCGGTGGGCATCGTCAGCGCCCCGGCAAGGCCGGGTCCGCGACGGTCGCTCGACGCGCCCCGACTTGCGAACCGGCTGCGGCCCTTCGCGCAACGCGGATCAAGAGCGTGGCTGCACGCCAAAGGCCCAGGCCAGCAGCGTGAAGCTGGCGAAGGCCAGCACCGTGCTGCTCATGATGATGCGGCTGATGCGGCCGTTGTCGGCGCCGTAGCGCTCGGCCAGCATCGCCACGTTGCTGGCGCTGGGCAGCGCCGCGGTCAAGGTCACGACCGCGATCGGGAATGCCCCCAGCGGCGCGCCCAACCGGGCCGCAGCGGCCATCGCCACGAACACCAGCAGCGGGTGCAGCAGCAGCTTCATCAGCGCCAGCGGCAGGTAGTGCGCCAGTGGCGTGCGCTCGTGCGCATGGCGCCCGGCGCGGCACAACACCGCGCCGATGGTGAACAGCGCCACCGGCGAGGCCGCGTCGCCGAGCATGCGCACCACCACATCCAGCGGGCCGGGCAGGCCGATGCCGGCCAGCGACAGCAGCGCGCCGGCGGCAATCGCCCACGGCAGCGGGTTGCCCGCCGCGCGGCGCAGCGCCCGCGGCAGCGCCGCGCGCAGCCCCGTGCCGGCCGCACCATGAAGCTGCGCCAGCGCGATGCACAACGAGCTGGTGACGAACAGGTCGACCAGCAAGGTGCAGATCACCGGCCCGGCCGCGGCCGGGCCGAGCAGCGCCACCAGCAGCGGCACGCCCATGAAGCCGCTGTTCGGGAACGACGCCACCAGCGCGCCGAAGGCGGCATCGGTCAGCTGCACCCGCGCGCCGAGCGTCAAGGTGACGGCGGCAAACACCATCAGCAGCGCGCACAGCAGGTACACCGCCAGCAACGCCGGATTCAGCAGTTCGAACAGCGGCGTGCTCATGCCGAAGCGCAGCAGCATGCACGGCAGCGCGAAGTACAGCACGAAGGCGTTGAGCCCCGGGATCGCGCTGTCGGGCAGCACGCCGCCGCGCGCCGCCAGCCAGCCGCACAGCACCAGCGCGAAGAACGGGACGGTGACGGCCAGGATGGGCTGCATGGGCTGCGCGCGAGTATCGCAAGCCGCCGCAGCGCCTAAGCTACGCGGCTTGTTCGCTTGGTTGCTGGAGATCGCCGATGTCGGCTTCGCGTCCCGGATGGATTCGCCGCGGGTTCGGTGTGGTGTGGCGGCTGCTCGACGGCACGCGCCGGCTGCTGCTGAACCTGCTGCTGCTGGCGCTGCTGGGCGCGCTGCTGTGGGGCTGGCTGCACAGCCGGCCGGCGCCGCTGGCCGACCGCACCGCGCTGGTGCTGCAGCTGCGCGGTCCGCTGGTCGAGCAGACCAGCGGCAGCTGGCGCGATGCGGCGCTGTTTCGCGTGCGCGGCGACGACCTGACGCAGGTGCAGCTGCGCGACCTGCTGGCCGTGCTCGACGCCGCGGCCAAGGATGCGCGGATCACGCAGGCACTGCTGCTGCTGGACGACTTCCAGGGCGCCGGGCCGGCCTCGCTGCGCGAGGTGGCCGCCGCGGTGCAGCGCTTCAAGGCCGCGGGCAAGCCGGTGCTGGCCTGGGGCACGCGCTACGACCAGCGCCAGTACCTCGTGGCCAGCGCCGCCAGCCAGGTGTGGCTGCACCCGATGGGCATGGTGCAGCTCGAGGGTTTCGGGCGGCTGCGCAACTACTACCGCGACGCGCTCGAGCGCCTTGGCCTGCGCGTCAGCGTGGTGCGCGCCGGGCGCTACAAGAGCTTCGCCGAGCCCTTCACCGAGAACGCACCGTCCAGCGACGCGCTGCAGGCCGAAACCGAGCTGCTGCACGCGCTGTGGGGTCACTACACCGGCACGGTCGAACGCGCGCGCGGGCTGGATGCCGGCAGCCTGATGCGCGCGATCGATGCGCTGCCGCAAAGCTTGAAGGCGGTGGGCGGCGACAGCGCGCGGCGCGCGCTCGACGACGGCCTGGTCGACGCGCTGAAGACCGCCGACGAACTGCGCGCGCAGCTGATCGAACGCGGCGCGCGCGACGACGCCGGCAGGAGCTTTCGCCAGGTGAGCTTCGATGCCTACCTCGCGCGGCTGCGCGCCGAGCGCTCGCCGCCTGACGGCGCCGCGCTGGCGGTGGTGGTGGCCGAAGGCGAGATCGGCGACGGCGACGCGCCGCCCGGGCGCATCCGCGGGCTCTCCACCGCCGCGCTGATCCGCCAGGCGGGCGACGAC
>CALBTN010000260.1 GCA_937967345.1 uncultured Rubrivivax sp.
CGCGCGCGATGATCGCCGCGTGGCAGGTGCGGCCGCCGCGGTTGGTGACGATGGCCGCGGCGCGCTTCATCACCGGCTCCCAGTTCGGGTCGGTCATGTCGGTGACGAGCACGTCGCCGGGTTGCACGCGGTCCATCTCGGCCGGGCTGCGGATCAGGCGCACCGGGCCGGTGCCGATCTTCTGGCCGATCGCGCGGCCTTCAGCCAGCACCACGTTCTTGCTGCGGTCGCCCTTGAGCCGGTAGCGCTGCTCGACCTTGCCTTCGCCTTGGCTCTTCACCGTCTCGGGGCGCGCCTGCAGGATGTATAGCTTGCCGTCCTGGCCGTCCTTGCCCCACTCGATGTCCATCGGCCGGCCGTAGTGCTGTTCGATGATCAATGCGTAGCGCGCGAGCTCGATCACGTCGGCGTCGCTCAGCGCGTAGCGGTTGCGCAGCTCGGGCGCGCAGTCGACGGTGCGCACCAGCTTGCCGCTGGCCTGGCGCTCGGCGTCGCTGGCGAACTCCATGCGCACCAGCTTGCTGCCCAGGCTGCGGCGAATGATCGGGAACTTGCCGGCGCGCAGGCTCGGCTTGTGCACGTAGAACTCGTCGGGGTTGACCGCGCCTTGCACCACGGTCTCGCCCAGGCCGTAGCCGGCGGTGATGAAGACCACGTCCTTGAAGCCCGACTCGGTGTCGATCGTGAACATCACGCCCGACGACGCCAGGTCCGAGCGCACCATGCGCTGCACGCCGGCCGACAGCGCCACGTCGCCATGGGCGAAGCCCTTGTGCACGCGGTAGCTGATGGCGCGGTCGTTGTACAGCGACGCGAACACCTCCTTCATCTTGTGCAGCACCTGGTCGATGCCCACGACGTTGAGGAAGCTCTCCTGCTGCCCGGCGAAGGACGCATCGGGCAGGTCTTCGGCGGTGGCCGACGAGCGCACCGCGAACGACGCATCCGGATGGTCGCGCGTCAGCGACTCGAACTGCGCAGTCACTGCCGCGCGCAGCTCGTCGGGGAACGGCGTGTCGACGATCCACTGGCGGATCTGCTGCCCGGCCTCGGCCAACGCGCGCACGTCGTCGGTGTCCAGCGCCTCGAGCCGCACCTGAATGCGCCGCGCCAGCCCGTCGTGCTGCAGGAACTGCCGGTAGGCATGCGCGGTAGTGGCAAAGCCGCCGGGCACGGCCACGCCCGAGGCCGCCAGCTGGCTGATCATTTCGCCAAGCGAGGCGTTCTTGCCGCCCACCGACTCGACGTCGGTCATTCTCAGGCGTTCAAAGGGCACGACCAGGGCGGTCGCCAGTGCGGTGGATGACATCGTGGGACTCCGTGAGGTGGCAAGCGCTGTGCTCTCATGGGCGCGGCCCGGCCAGACACGGCGATGTCTTGTGGTTGTTCGTGGCCGTGGGTCAGCATGCCGGAAGGGTCGTCGCGCCAGGGGCGGCGGGTGCCGATTTTAAGGAGTTCCTGCCTATCATCCCGCGGTCGCGGCAAGCGCCCGCGCCAGCGCCACCAGCCATGCCCAATCGCACCGTATTCTTCGTCTCGGACGGCACCGGCATCACCGCCGAGACCTTCGGCAACTCGATCCTCGCGCAGTTTTCCACCCGTCCGCGCCACGTGCGCCGGCCCTTCATCGACTCGGTCGACAAGGCCGCAGTGGTGCTGGCGGAGATCAACGACGTGGCCGCACACGAAGGCAAGCGTCCGATCGTGTTCGTCACGCTGGTCAACGACGAAGTGCGGCGGGTGCTGACCTGCGAGTCCTGCAAGGGCCTGGTGCTGGACATGTTCCGCAGCTTCGTCGAGCCGCTGGAAGACGAGCTCGGCGTGAAGTCCAACCACCGCATCGGACGCTTCTTGGATGCGGCGCAAAGCGAGGAGTACCAAGACCGCATCGAGGCGATCAACTTCTCGCTGGCGCACGACGACGGCCAGTCGGCACGCAACCTGCAAAGCGCCGAGGTGATCCTGGTGGGCGTCAGCCGCAGCGGCAAGACGCCGACCTCGCTGTACCTGGCGATGCAGCACGGCATCAAGGCGGCCAACTACCCGCTGATCCCCGAAGACTTCGAGCGCGGCCAGCTGCCGTCGTCGCTGGCCATGCACAAGAACAAGTGCTTCGGCCTGTCGATCGACCCGCAGCGGCTGGCGCAGATCCGCCACGAGCGCCGCCCGTCAAGCAAGTACGCGTCGCTCGAGAACTGCCGCTACGAGGTGCAGCAGGCCGAGACGATGATGCGCCGCGCCGGCATCGCCTGGCTGTCGTCGACGCACAAGTCGATCGAGGAGATCGCGACCACGATCCTGCGCGACATCCGGCCCGACCGCTTGATCTACTGATCGCGCTGGGCCGTGGCGGCGGGGTCGCTGGCGGCCGCCTCGACCCGATCGCGCTGGCGAACGCTTTCGTGCAGGCAGATCGCCGCGGCCGCGGCGACGTTCAGCGACTCCTCGCCACCGGGCTGCGCGATGCGCAGCGTGGCCGCGCAGCGCGCGCGCAGCAGCGCCGAAACACCCTGCCCTTCGTGACCGAAGACCCACGCGCACGGATGCGGCAAGCGGCAGCGGTGCAGCAGATCCGGCGCATGCGAACTGGTCGCCAGCCACGGCATGCGCAGCACCTCCAGGTCGGCCAGCACCGCTTGCTCGTGCAACTGCAGCGCGAAGTGCGCGCCCATGCCGGCGCGCAATACCTTCGGCGACCACAACGCGGCGCAGCCCTCGAGCGCGACCACCTGCACTACGCCCAGCGCCGCGGCGCTGCGCAGGATGCTGCCGACGTTGCCAGCATCTTGCAGCCGGTCGAGCAGCACCGTGGGCACATCACCGCGCAAGGCTGCCAGCGCCGGCCGCGCGGCCAGCGCGCCGATCGATGCCGGCGACTCGAGCGTGCTCAGCTCGTTGAACAGCGCCTGCGGCAACACCAGCACGCGCCGGGCCGCCAGCGCCAGCTCGCGCAGCTCGGGCCGATCCCAGGCCGCCTCGGTCAGCAGCACCTGCTGCAGTGCGACGCCGCGCAGCAGGTGGTCGCCCTGCAGCCACAGCGGCACGCTGTCGCGGCGGTAGGCGCCCGGATTGCGCAGCGCGCGGCGCACCAGCACCAGCGCCGGGTTGTCGCGCGAGCGGATCTGCAGCGGCGCCGTGCTCATGGCAAGAGATTGCGCACCGGCGCAAAGCTGCGCCGGTGCTCGTCGCAGGGGCCGTGCAGCTGCAACAGCCGAAGGTGCTGCGCGGTCGGGTAGCCCTTGTGCGACGCAAACTCGTACTGCGGATAGCGCCGGTGCAGCTCGCCGCACAGCCGGTCGCGGTGCACCTTGGCGACGATCGATGCCGCCGCGATCGCCGCCACGTTGGCGTCGCCGCCGACGATCGCGTGCGCCGGCATCGGCAGCGGCGGCAGCCGATTGCCGTCGACCAGCACGCAGTGCGGCCGCAGCCGTAGCGCGTCCACTGCCCGGCTCATCGCCAGAAGCGTGGCTTGCAGGATGTTCAGCGTATCGATCTCGCGCGCGCTGGCCAGTGCCACGCTGCAGCACAGCGCCTTGGCGCGGATCTCGTCGTACAGCGCCTCGCGCCGGCGCGGCGACAAGGTCTTGGAGTCGGCCAGGCCGCGGATCGGCTGCAGCTCGTCGAGCATCACCGCCGCCGCGACCACCGGCCCGGCCAGCGGGCCGCGCCCCGCCTCGTCGACGCCTGCGAGCAGCCCGAGCTGGCGCGCGTCCAGGCCGAGCCGCTCAAGCTTGAAGGACTTGCGCGATCGCATCGGTGGCACGGTGCGCGGTGTCGCGCTTGAGCAGCAGGTGCAGTTCGGTAAAGCGCTCGGCCAGGCGCGCCGCGGCGGCGTGATCGTCGAGCTGCTGCAACACGGCCCGCGCCAGCGCCTCGGGTTCGCACGCGTGCTGAAGCAGTTCGGGGACGACACTGTCGCGGCACAGGATGTTGGGCAGCCCGACCCAGGGCTGGTAGCTCATGCGCGACATCAGCATCCAGCTGAAGGCGTGCATGCGGTAGCCGATGACCATCGGCCGCTTGAACAGCGCGGCCTCGAGCGTGGCGGTGCCGCTGGAGATCAAGGTCGCGTCGCAGGCGGCCAGTGCATCGTGCGCGCCACCGTCGAGCAGCGCCACCGCCAGGTCCGGCGCATGCTGCGCGAGCTGCGCCTGCAGCACCTCGCGCAGCCCAGGTGCCGCCGGCAGCACGAAGCGCAGCCCGGGGCGCTGCCGCTGCAGCAGCAGCGCAGCGCGCAAGAAGGCCGGCGCGAGGTGGCGGATCTCGCCCTGGCGGCTTCCCGGCAGCACGGCGACCACGGCGTCGTGCTCGGCCAGGCCCAGCGTCGCCCGCGCCTGCGCGCGCGGCACCTGCAACGGGATCACGTCGGCCAGCGGATGGCCGACGTAGGTGGCAGCGATACCGTGCCGCTGCAGCAGTTCGGGCTCGAACGGAAACAGGCACAGCACGTGGTCCACGCTGCGCGCGATGCGCTTGACGCGGCCGCCGCGCCAAGCCCAGATCGACGGGCACACGAAGTGGATCGTCTTGATGCCCGCACGCTTGAGCCGCTGCTCCAGGCCGAGGTTGAAGTCGGGTGCGTCCACGCCGATGAAGGCCGCGGGAGGCGAATGCAGCAAGCGCTCGGCCAGTTGCCGGCGCAGGCTCGACAGCTCGGGATAGTGCCGCAGCGCATCGGCATAACCATGCACCGCCAGCTTGTGATGCGGCCACCAGGCATCGAAGCCCAGCTCGATCAGGCGCGGGCCGCCGATGCCGAAGCTGCTGACACCGGGCCAGCGCTGCCGCAGTCCGCCGAGCAGCAGGGCCGCAAGCAGATCGCCCGAGGCCTCGCCCGCGACCATCGCCAGGCGCGGCGCATCGCCGTGCATGCGCGGATCTAGCGCACGATGCCGCGCGCCGCCGCGGCCAGGAAATCCAGCATCAGGCCGATGTCGGCATCGGACCGCGGCTGCTCGGTGCGCAACGCCGCGATCCGCTGCACCGCCTCGTCCAGGCGCAAGCCGCTGCGGTACAGCAAGCGGTGCAGCTGCTTGATGGTGTCGATGCGCGCGGCGTCGAAACCGCGCCGCTTCAGGCCTTCTTGGTTGATGCCCTGGGCCTGCGCCGGGTTGCCCGATGCGGTGACGTACGGTGGCAAGTCCTGCGACAGCCGCGTCTGGAAGCCGGTCATCGCGTGCGCGCCCACGCGCACGAACTGGTGCACCCCCGACAGCCCGCCGAGGAATGCCCAGTCGCCCAGGTGCACGTGGCCGCCCAGCTGCACCGCGTTGGCGATGATGGTGTGGCTGCCCAGCTGGCAATCGTGCGCGATGTGCACGTAGGCCATGATCCAGTTGTCGTCGCCGACGCGCGTCACCCCCGCGTCCTGCACGGTGCCGGTGTTCAGCGTGCAGAACTCGCGGATCGTGTTGCCGTGGCCGATCTCCAGCCGGGTCGGCTCACCGCCGTACTTCTTGTCCTGCGGCGCGCCGCCGATCGATGCGGACTGGAAGATGCGGTTGTCGCGGCCGATCGTGGTGTGGCCCTCGACCACGGTGTGCGCGCCGATGGCCGTGCCCTCGCCGATGCGCACGTGCGGCCCGATCACTGCGTAGGCGCCCACCTCGACGTCGTTGCCGAGCTCGGCCTTCGCATCGATCAGCGCCGTCGGATGGATGCGGGCCATCGCCGGGGCGGTCAGTCGATCTTGCGCATCGCCAGCATCAGCTCGGCCTCGACCGCGAGCTCATCGCCGACCAGGCCCTTGCCGTGGAACTTCCACATCGTGGCCTTCACCCGCGCCACTTCGACCTCGAGGATCAACTGGTCCCCCGGCTCGACCGGGCGCTTGAAGCGCGCGCCGTCGATCGCCGCGAAGTAGTAGATGGTCTTGTCGTCGGGCTGGATGTTCAGCGTCTCGAATGCCAGCAGCGCCGCGGCCTGCGCCAGCGCCTCGAGCATCAGCACCCCGGGCATCACCGGGCGGCGCGGAAAGTGGCCTTCGAAGAAATGCTCGTTGACGGTCACGTTCTTCAGCGCACGCACGCGCTTGCCCGGCTCGAGCTCGAGCACGCGGTCGACCAGCAGGATCGGGTAGCGGTGCGGCAGCCGCCGAAGGATCTGGTGGATGTCCATCGTCATGAAATCTTGCCTTCCAGCGCGCGCAAGCGGCCGCGCAGTTCGTGCAGTTGGCGCAGCGTCGCCGCGTTCTTGTCCCACACGCCATTCTCGTCGAACGGAAACATTCCGCCGTAGCGGCCCGGCTTGGCGATCGAGCGCGTGATCGCGCAGGCGGCGCCGACGTGCACGTGGTCGCAGATCTGCACGTGGCCGACCACGCCGGCCTGGCCGGCAAAGGTGCAGTGCGCGCCGATGCGCGTGCTGCCGGCGATGCCGACGCAGGCCGCCATCGCCGTGTGGGCGCCGATGTGGCAGTTGTGCGCGATGTGCACCAGGTTGTCGAGCTTGACGCCGCGTTCGAGCACGGTGTCGCGCAGCGCGCCGCGGTCGACGCAGCTGTTGGCGCCAATCTCGCAGTCGTCGCCGATGTCGACCGCGCCGAGCTGCTCGATCTTCTCCCAGCCGGCCGGTGTCGGCGCAAAGCCGAAGCCGTCGGCACCGATCGCGGCACCGGGGTGCAGGATGCAGCGCGCGCCGATGCGGCAACGCTCGCCGACAAAGACCTGCGCCACCAGGCGGGTGTCCTCGCCGATGCGGGCGTTGGCTCCGACGTGGCATTGCGGGCCGATGGTGGCGCCGCGCTCGACCACCGCGCCCTGCGCGATATAGGCCAAGGCGCCGACGCTGGCCTGGGCATGGACCGTCGCGCCGGGCTCGACGATGGCGCTGGGGTGCACCTGCCCCACGTTGCGCGCGCGCGCGTGCCGGGCCCACCATTGGGTGAGCCGGGCGTAGTACAGGTAGGGGTCGTCGGTGACGATCGCCGCCGGGCGCGCAGCCACGTCGCCGCGCAACGCCGGTGCGACGATCACGCAACCCGCGCCCGAGTGCCGCAGCCGGTCCAGCTGGCGCGCATCGGCGGCGAACGCGATGTCGCTGGCGCCGGCGTCCTCGAGCGCAGCGATGCCGCGCAGCAGCAGCGCGCCATCGCCGAGCAGCTCGCCACCCAGCTGCGCCGCCAGTTCGCCGCTGCGGACCTCGAGCATGCGACGACGACCGACGCCTGCGACGCGCGCGCTGTCAGCGCGGCGCCGGCGCGGCGCTGTTGAGGGCCTTGATCACCTTGTCGGTGATGTCCACGCGCGGCCCGGCGAAGATCGCCTCCTGCAGGATCAGGTCGTACTTGTCCTGCTCGAAGATCTGCTTGATGACGCGGTTCGCACGCTCGACGACGGTGGCGAGCTCCTCGTTCTTGCGCTGCGTGAGGTCTTCCTGGAACTCGCGGCGCCGGCGCTGGATGTCGCGGTCTTGCTCGACCAGTTCGCGCTGGCGCCGCCCCCGCTCGGTCTCGCTCAGTGTCGGCGCTTCCTTCTCGAGCTTCTCGGCCGCGGACTTCAGCCGCGAGGCCTGGTCAACCAGCTCTTTCTCGCGCTTGCCGAACTCGCTTTCGAGCCGGGTCTGCGCTGCCTTGGCGGGCGCGGCCTCGCGCAGCACACGCTCGCTGTTGACGTAGCCGACTTTCAGTTCCTGAGCCGCAGCGGCGAGCGAGCAGCACAGCAGGGCCGACCCTGCCACGGCGGCAAGCACCTTGGACGAACGCGGCAAGAGCTTCATCAGAATCGCGTCCCGATCTGGAATTGGAAGGGCTGGATTCTATCGGTTCCCTCGTAGCGGATCGCCTTGCCGTAGCTCAACTTCAGCGGCCCCATCGGCGAGATCCAGCTGATGCCCAGACCCGTGGAGGCGCGCAGACTGCCGAAGGTCACGTCCTGGTCCTCGCCCCACGCATTGCCCACATCGACGAACCAGAAGAAGCGCAGGGTCTTGTCGTTGCCCATGCCGGGCACCGGGATGTACAGCTCGCTGTTGACGTTGGCCTTGCGCGTGCCGCCGACGAAGGCGCCGGTGGGGTCGATGACACCGAGCGAGCTTTGCTGGAACACGCGCACCGACCCCAGGCCGCCGCTGTAGAAGTTCTTGAACACCGGGTACGGGCGCGAACCCAGTCCGAAGCCCCAGCCGAGTTCACCGTTCAGGCCCAGCGTCAGGTTGTACGGCAGGCTCAGGTACTGCTGCGCCTGCAGGCTCACCCGCGCGTACTGCAAGTCGCCGAGCGCACTGATCTCGCCATTGGCACGATAGAAGCGCCCCTCGGTGGGATTGATCGCGCTGTTGCGGCCATCGCGCGACCAGCCGATCGTCAGCGGCAGCGCATAGCTGGTCGGGCCGAACTCCTGCCGATACAGGAAGTAGCTGTTCGGCAAGAACGCATCGTCGGCGATGTGGGTTTGCTCGTAGCCCAGCCCGAAGAACACGGTGTCAAGCTCGCTGAACGGCACACCGAAACGCACCGCCCCGCCCCAGGTGCTGATCTGGTAGTTGTCGCCGTAGCTGTTGAGCGGGCTGAAGTTGCGGTAGAACAGGTCGAACGCACGCGACACGCCATCGACGGTCCAGTACGGGTCGACCGTGTTGATCGCCAAGGTGCGGTTGCTCTTGCCGGTGTTGATGCTCATGCCGAGATAGTGGCCCGAGCCGAACACGTTCTCCTGCTGGATCGACGCGCTCAGCGTCAGCTGCTCGGCGCTGGAGTACCCGGCACCCACCGACAGGTTGCCGGTGGGTTTTTCCTCCACCGTGACCAACAGGTCGACCTGGTCCGGCACGTTCGGCACTTCCACCGTGTCGACCGCCACGTCCTTGAAGAAGCCGAGCCGATCGAGCCGCTCCTTGGACAGCCGGATCTTCGCGCCGTCGTACCACGAGGCCTCGAACTGGCGGAACTCGCGGCGGATCACCTCGTCGCGGGTGCGCGTGTTGCCGGCCACATCGATGCGCCGCACGTAGACGCGGCGCTGCGGATCGGCAGCGATGACCACCGCGACGCGCGCCGCCTCGCGGTCGATCTCGGGCCGCGGCTCGACCCGGGCAAAGGCGAAGCCGTAGTTGGCGAAGCGCTCGGCAATGCTGCGCACGGTGGCGGCGACGTCGTCGCCGCGGTAGGGTTTGCCGGGAACCACGCTGACCAGCGCGCGGAACTCGTCATCGCGGCCGAGGAAGTTGCCCTCCAGCCGCACGCCGGTGACGGTGAAGACCTGGCCTTCGCGGATCGTGATGGTGATCGTGATGTCCTGCTTGTCGGGCGAGATCGTGACCTGCGTCGACTCGATGCCGAACTCGAGGTAGCCGCGGTTCAGGTACCACGCGCGCAGCGTCTCCAAGTCGGCGTTGAGCTTGGCACGCGAATAGCGGTCGCCCTTGGTGTACCAGCTCAGCCAGTTGCTGGGGCTGGCCTCGAACTGGCCGAGCAGGGTGGATTCGCTGAACGACTTCGCGCCCACGATGCGGATCTCGCGGATGCGCGCGGCGTCGCCCTCGTTCATCGTGAAGGTGATGTTCACGCGGTTGCGTTCGATCGGCGTCACCGTGGTCACCACCTCGGCGCCGTACAGGCTGCGCGACAGGTACTGGCGCTTGATCTCCTGCTCGGCGCGGTCGACCAGCGCGCGGTCGAAGGGCAGGCCCTCGCCGATGCCGGCGTCGCGCAGCGACTTGACCAGCTGATCCTGCTCGAACTCCTTCAGCCCGACGAAGGACACGGTGGCGATGATGGCGCGCTCGTCGACCACGACGACGACGACCTGGTCTTCGATCTCGATGCGCACGTCCTTGAACAACCCGGTGGCGAACAGCGCGCGCAGCGCGGTGGCGCCCTTGTCGTCGTTGTAGGTGTCGCCGATGCGAAACGGCAGCGCGCCGAACACCGAACCCGGGTCGGTGCGCTGGATGCCCTCGATGCGGATGTCCTTGATGACGAAGGGCTCGACCGCGTGCGCGGCCGGCGCGAACAGCACCGCCAGCAGCGCACCGCACAACAACACCCAGCGCATCACTTTCGACGACGCGCGCGACAGGAACTCGAGGGACATGGGCGAGAAACTCACTGCAGACCCAGCAGCCGGGCCACGTCGTTGAACAGGGCCACCGACATCAGGGCCAGGAGGATGGCGATGCCGCCGCGTTGCAGACGGTCGAGCCACAGATCGGATACGGGTCGACCGGTCAAACCCTCGAAAAGATAATACATCAGGTGTCCGCCATCGAGCATCGGCAGCGGCAGCAGGTTCAGCACCCCCAGGCTCACGCTGACCAGCGCGAGGAAACCGAGGTAGTGGCCCAGGCCCTGCTGCGCCGATTGCCCGGCATAGTCGGCGATCGTCAGCGGCCCGCTCAGGTTGCGCAGCGAGGCCTCGCCGATCAACATGCGCCCCAGCATCTTCAGCGTCAGCGCGCTGAGCTCCCAGGTGCGTTGCAGCCCCAGCTGCAGGCCTTCCCAGGGGCCGCGCCGCACCGTCACCATCTCGGCCGGGCGGCCGATGTAGGCATCGATGCGGCCGATGCGCTGGCCGTTGTCGTCGTGCACACGGGCCACCACCTCGAGCTCGAGCGGGCGGCCGTCACGCTCGATGCGCCAGCGCATCGGCTGCGCGACGTCGCCGTGCAGCGAGCCGCGGATGCGTTCGCGCAGCGCCTGGGCATCAGCGACCGCCTGGCCGTCGACCGCGAGCACGCGGTCGCCGCCGCGCAGCCCGGCGCGTGCCGCCGGCCCCGCCGGCTGCATCTCGCCGACCACCGGCTCGCTGTGGGGCGCGCCGATGCCGATGTCGCGCAGCAGCGCCGGGCCGACCTCGCGCGAACCCAGCCTGGGCAGGTCGAGCGTGACGCTGTGGGTGGACTGGCTGCCGGTGCGGGCCACCGCCAACTGCAACGCCTGGCCGTCCAGCGCCGCTTGCGTGATCTGCCAGCGCAGTTCGTTCATCGAGCGCACCTCGGCCCACTGCTGGCCATCGGCCGACACCGCGCTGACGCGGTCGCCCGAGTGCAGTCCCGCGCGCTCGGCCAACGAGCCGCTGGCCGGCGCGCTGAGCAACGGCCCGCTGG
>CALBTN010000261.1 GCA_937967345.1 uncultured Rubrivivax sp.
CCCGCCGACCACCGCGCCGCCGAAGCTGCCCAGCCCGCCGAGCATCGCCGCGGCAAAGCCCTTCAGCCCGAGCATCACGCCGGCCTCGTACGAGGTGAAGGTGATCGGCGCGGTGAGCACGCCGCCCAGTGCGCCCAGCGCCGCGGCCAGCGCGAAGCTCGCGCGCATCACGCCGCGCGTGGAAATGCCCATCAACTGCGCGGCCTGCGGGTTGATGGCGGTGGCGCGCATCGCCTTGCCGGCCAGCGTGCGGTTGAAGAAGGCGCCCAGCAGCAGCACCGCCAGCGCGGTGCCGGCCAGCACCCACAGGCTTTGCGGCACGATTCTGGCGCCACCGATGGCGATCGGCTCGCTGCCCGAGAACGCCGGCAGCGTGTGGATGCGCTTGTCCCACACCACCTGCGCCAGCCCGCGCAGGAACAGCGACACGCCGATGGTGATGATGATCAGCGTGACGACGTCGGCGCGGCCGCCGGATTGCGCCGGCTCCAGCGCCAGGCGCTGCACCAGCAAGCCGACGATCATCGCGCCGGCCACCGCCAGCCCCACCGCCAGCGCCAGCGGCAGGCCGAGGCCCACCAGCGCCACCGCGCCCATGCCGCCGATCATCACGAACTCGCCCTGCGCGAAGTTGATCGCGTGGCTGGCGTTGTAGACGATCGAGAACCCCAGCGCGACCAGCGCGTAGATCGCGCCGGCGGTCAAGCCGCCGGCGACGAACTGCAGCCAGGCGCCGCCCACGGTGTCATGCTCCTAGTCGACTCTCAGGCCCCGGCTCAGTTGACCAAAGACCAGGTGCCGTTCTTGACCTCGAGCATGCGAAACGCGCTCAGGTCCAGCCCCATGTGGTCGCTGGCCGACATGTTGACCACACCGCCGGTGCCCACATAACCCTTGGTGCCCTCGATCGCGTCGCGCACCTTGGCCTTGTCGGTGGTGCCGGCGGCCTTGACCGCGTTGACGTAGAGCATCAGCCCGTCGTAGGCGTGGCCGCCGAAGGTCGAGACATCGCTCTTGTACTTGCCTTCGTAGGCGCCGCGGTACGCGGTGACCACCGGCTTTTGCGCGTCGCCGGCTGGCAGCAGCTCGGACACCAGCAGCGCCGCGGCCGGCAGCCGCACGCCTTCGGCAGCGTCGCCCGACAGCTTGACGTACTCCTTGGAGGCCACGCCGTGCGACTGGTACAGCGGCAACCCGACGCCGAGCTGCTTGTAGTTGCGCGTGACGATCGCCGGGCCCTGGCCGAAGCCGGCGTTGAGCACCGCCTGCGCGCCGCTGCCCTTGATCTTGGTGAGCTGCGCGGTCATGTCGGTGTCGGCCGCGCCGTAGGTTTCGTCGGCGACGATGGTGATGCCGTGGTTGGGCGCCACCTTCAGGCATTCGGCGCGCATGCTCTTGTCGAAGCCGCCGCTGCCGGAGATGAGCGCGGCCTTGCTCACGCCGCGCGCCTTCATGTCGACGAAGATCTTGTCGCAGGCCATGCGGTCGGTGTGCGGCGTCTTGAACACCCACTTCTTCACCGGCTCGACGATCGCCACGCTGCCGGCCAGCGACACGAACGGGATGCCGGCGGCCTCGGCCAGCGGCACCGCCGCCATGGTCTCGCCGGTGGACGAGCCGCCGATGATGACGTCGACCTTGTCCTGCTCGATCAGCCGCTTGACGAAGGTGCGCGCCTTCTCGGCGTCGCCGGCCGAATCGTAGGCCACCAGCTCCAGCTTGCGCCCGAGCACGCCGCCGTCGGCGTTGATCTTGTCGATCTGCATCTGCAGCGTCTTTTGCTCGGGGTCGCCGAGGAACGACGCCGGCCCGGTGACGGCGAGGAAGCTGCCGACGCGGATCGGCTCTTGCGCCGAGACCGCGGCACTGACGCAAAGCGCGCCCAGGGCCAGCAGACCACTGCGACACAGGGTACGGACGGATGCGAGCTTGAGCATATCGAGACTCCTCGGCCGAGGTGAAGAACCGCTGCAGGAACACTGCACAATGGCGCGCCGCTGAAATGCGGCCCACAGGCCACGAACTACGGAGCGCCTCCGATAAAATCATTCTGGTACCACAATGCGGATATAGGATTGACCCAGTTCAAGGAATGAAGAGAGCTGCCGTTTCCCCTAATCCGCCGCGCAAACGCAGTGCGCGCGCGCCGCGCGACGCCCGCTCGGCGGCAGCGCCGATCGAGGTGCGCGCGGTGCGCCGCGGCGACCTGGACAGCGTGATCGATCTGGACGCCACCGTCACCGGCTTGGAAAAGCGCAAGTACTGGCTGTCGGTGTACCGCCGCTACGGCAGTGCGGCCAACGACGGGCAGCAGTTCCTGGTAGCGCTGTACGACGGCCGCGTCGCCGGCTTCATCATCGGCGAGGTGCGCGACTGGGAGTTCGGCTCGGCGCCGTGCGGCTGGGTCTTCGCCATCGACGTCGATCCGCGCGTGCGCGAAGCCGGCGTGGGCACGCTGCTGCTGGCGGCGATCGCCGAGCGCTTCAAGCGCATCGGCGTGCGCAAGCTGCGCACCATCGTCGCGCGCGAGAACACGCTGATCCTGTCGTTCTTTCGCAGCCAGGGCATGATGGCCGGGCCACTGGTCGCGCTGGAAACCGACCTCGAACCGTAGCGCGTGCACCCGTTGCCCCGATGAAGCTGCAGAAGAACACCTCGCTCGCGCTGTACAGCGTGCTGGAGTTCGCGCGCGAGCCCGAGCGCCACATCGCCGCGGCCGAGATCGCCGACAAGTACGACATTTCCGCCCACCACCTGGCCAAGGTGCTGGCCGAACTGGCGCGCTCGGGCATCCTGGCGTCGGTGCGCGGCGCCGGCGGCGGCTACCGTTTCATCGGCAATGCCAAGCGGCTGACGCTGATGGACATCGTGCAGATGTTCGAGGACTACGGCAACGGCGATGCCGGCACGCCGCCGGCCACGCCGGTGCAAGCCGGGCTGGGCCTGGTGCTGTCGGAGATCGACGAGAACGCCAAGGCCACCTTCCGCTCGATCACGCTGGCGACGATGCTGCGGCTGATCGAGCGCCAGCAAGGCACGGCGCCCGGCGGCTGAGGCCCCAGCGCTACGCGCCCGCGGCGCGCGGCGGCCACAGCGGGCCGATCGCATCGAGCGTGTTCTTGATCATCAAGCCGAACTCGGTGTCGCCTTCCATCACCAGCGCGCGCTCGAAGAACAGCCGGTCGGCGTCGTCCTGGCCGCGCACCAGGCGCAGCAGCGCGGCAGTGCGGGCGCGGATCACCAGCACCGGCGGACCCGGCGGCGCGACCTCGAAGCCGCGCTGCCCCAGCCGCAGCCGCAGCCGCACGCCCGGCTCGATCAGGTCGACCTCGATGCTGCGTCCGGCCAGCATCTGCCGTTGATCGGCGTCCAGCCGCGGCCACAGCAGCCGGTCGAGCAGCCTGGCGGCGACGAAGGATGGCGGCTCGGTCGGCAAGCGCTGCACCAGGCTGCGCAGCCGCTGTGCCGGTGCGCGCAGCGCCGCGGGCAGCGCGGCGAAATCGGCGTCGGTCGCGGCGGTATTGGGTGTGGTGGTATTGGGTGTGGCGGCACCGGGCGTTGCGGCACCGCGGTTCATGCGGCCACCTCGCGCAGCCCGGGCTGGGCGTGGGCAAAGCCGTTGACCAGCGCGCCCGGCAGGCCCAACGTGGCCAGTTCGGCGCGCGCGTCGGCCGCCGGCGCGCCGCCGTTGAGCACTGCGTCGAACAGCTGCAGCACGCGCTCGAACGCGCCGCTGCAAGGCGACAGGCGCACGCGCGAGACACCGGCCGCGGCCATCGCATCGCCGTCGCCGATCAGGCAGTGCAGCGCGGCCGATTGCGTCTGGATGCCGTTGAGCACCAGGAAGGGCTGGCCCTCGGTGGTGGCCAGCGCCAGGCCGTCGGCATCGTCGCGGCAGCGGTATTCGCAGGCGTCCTTCTTCAGCCGGTAGTGCCGTGCGGTAAAGCAGCGCGCCGAGAACGCCAGCGGCATGCGGCCGAAGCCGAACAGCTCGGTGGCCACCGCGCCGGCCGCGCCGCGCACTGGCGCTTGCGGCGGGTTGATGTGCGCCCGCGCGTCCAGCGCCAGTTCCAGCGGCGGCACCCAGCGGCTGGCACCCAACGGTGCCAGCTGCTGCAGCGTCGGCTGGTTGTAGACGTTGACGTGCGGCCCGATGACGAAAGGCAGCCGCGCGCCCTGCGCGTGCAGCCGCGACAGCACGGCCAGCGCCGAGGCGTCGCCGGCCTCGACCGCGTAGTCGCCCTGCTCGCACACGCGCCGCAGCGTGCGCAGCTCGGGCTCGCCGGCCACCAGCGCCATCGTCGCCAGCACCACGGTCTTGCCGTGGGCCTTCAGCTCGGCGGCCAGCGCCAGCCAGTCCTCGAAGCGGATCTCGTGGCGCCGCGAGCACACCACCTCGCCCAGCACCACGGTGTCGGCGGCGCTGTCGGCGACCTGCGCGTAGAAATCCCAGGTGGCCTGGCGCGGCCACCAGTACTGCAACGGGCCCACCGTCAGGCCGAAGCGTCGCGGCGCGCCTTGCGCCGAGCTGTACAGGTTCGTCATCGCCACGCGCGCTCGTAGGCGCCCAAAGTGTGTTGCTGGCCCTCGGCCCAGCGCGACAGCTGCGCGCTCCACGCCGGCTGCACCGCATAACGCGCGGCCGCGGCGGCGTGGTCGATGGCGGCGCGCCACACCCGCGTGACCTCGGCCACGTACGACGGGCTGCGCTGGCGGCCCTCGATCTTGACCGCCGCCACGCCGGCCTGCACCAGTTGCGGCAGCATCGCCAGCGTGTTCAGGCTGGTGGGTTCTTCCAGCGCGTAGTCGCGCTCGCCGTTGACGTGAAAGCGCCCCTTGCACAGCGTCGGGTAGCCGCGCGGCTCGTCGGCGGCGTAGCGGTCGATCAGCACCTCGCCCAGCCGCGCCTCGACGCCGCCTGCCTTCTCTTCCCAGCGCACGTGCGACGGCGGCGAGCACACCCCGGCGGTGTTCGGCGACTGCCCGGTAACGTACGACGACAGCGCGCAGCGGCCCTCGACCATCACGCACAGGCTGCCGAAGCCGAAGACCTCGATCTCGGCCTGGGTGTGCGCGGCGATGTGCTGCACCTGCGCCAGCGTCAGCACCCGCGGCAGCACCGCGCGGCGGATGCCGTAGCGCTCGCGGTAGAACTCGATCGCCTCGTAGGTGGTGGCCGAAGCCTGCACCGACAAGTGGCGGCGCAGCCCCGGCTGGTGTTGCTGCGCGTAGGCCAGCACCGCGACGTCGGCGGCAATCAGCACGTCGGCACCCAGCGCGGCGGCGCGGTCGACCGCGCGCCACCACGGCGTCGGGTCGCGCGCATCGGCGTAGGTGTTGAGCGCCATCAGCACCTCGCGGCCGCGCGCGTGGGCATAGCG
>CALBTN010000262.1 GCA_937967345.1 uncultured Rubrivivax sp.
GTGGTGCCCGCCGGCACGCCCGCCGACGTGATCGCCAAGCTCAACCAGGGCTTTGCCGAGGCGATCAAGCAGCCCGAGGTGCGCAAGACGCTGCTCGCGCAGGGGCTGGAGTTCGCGCCCGACACCTCGCCCGAACAGCTGGGCGCCTTCATCCAGACCGAGGTGCCCAAGTGGCGCGCGGTGGTGAAGAGCTCCGGCGCGTTGATCGACTGAGCCATCGGAGGCCCGCATGAGCACCCCTGCAAGTTCCGCGCCGAACACCGGCGCGCTGGCCGGCATCCGCGTCGTCGATCTGTCGCGCATCCTCGGCGGGCCTTATTGCGGCCAGATCCTCGGCGACCACGGCGCCGACGTGCTGAAGGTCGAGCCGCCGCAAGGCGACGACACCCGCACCTGGGGGCCGCCGTTCAAGGACGGCGTGGCCTCGTACTACATGGGGCTGAACCGCAACAAGCGGCTGATGCGGCTGGACCTGACCAATGACGCCGGCCGCGCCGAGTTGATGACGCTGCTGGCCGACGCTGACGTGCTGGTCGAGAACTTCAAGACCGGCACGCTGGAAAAATGGGGCATCGGCTACGACACCTTGAGCGAGCGCTTCCCGCGGCTGATCCACTGCCGCGTCAGCGGCTTCGGCGCCGACGGACCGCTGGGCGGGCTGCCCGGTTACGACGCCGCGCTGCAGGCGCTCAACGGCATCATGAGCGTCAACGGCGAGGCCGGCGGTGCCCCGCTGCGCGTCGGGCTGCCGGTGGTCGACATGGTGACCGGGCTGAATGCGGTGATCGGCGTGCTGCTGGCGCTGCACGAGCGCAAGCGCAGCGGGCGCGGCCAGTTCGTCGAGGCCGCGCTGTACGACTCGGGCCTGTCGCTGCTGCACCCGCATGGCGCCAACTGGTTCATGGACGGGCGCGAGGGCCAGCGCACCGGCAACGCACACCCGAACATCTACCCCTACGACAGCGTGGCCACCGCCACCGAGCCGATCTTCCTGGCCGTGGGCAACGACCGGCAGTTCAAGCTGCTGTGCCAGCACCTGGGCGCAGCCGCGCTGGCCGACGACGAGCGTTACGCCAGCGCCGGCGCGCGCTCGGTGAACCGCGTCGCGCTCAAGGCCGAGCTGGAAAAGCTGCTGGCATCACACGACGGCCCGAAGCTCGCCGACGCACTGGTGGCCGCCGGCGTGCCCTGCGCGCCGGTGCTGTCGGTCAGTGCCGCGCTGCAGCACCCGCACACGCGCCACCGCGGCATGGTGGTGGAGCTGCCCGGCGGCTACCGCGGCATCGGCGCACCGGTCCAGCTCAGCCGCACGCCAGCCAGCTACCGCTACGCGCCGCTGGCCGAGGGCACGCAGTTCCTAGCGCGCGAAGCGGCCGACGACAGTTGACGGCGCAAAGCAGCCGAATACAGAACAGCCTTCACCGCAGAGGAACGGAGGACGCAGAGGTCCGCAGAGTAAAGCCAGACTTGTATTCCTCTGCGCAAACTCTGCGTCCTCCGTTCCTCTGCGGTGAATGTATTGGGTGTCGGCTATGCGCCGCAAGCAGGCTTCGCCTGCTCGGGGTCTGACCGCGAGCGCGACTCAAATGCCGTGGAAGCGAGCCATCTGCTCGAGCCCGGCGCGCTCGGAGCGCAGGCTGTTGACCGGATGCTCGGGGTTGGCGTGGCCGATCGACATGCCACAGAACAGCAAACGCTCGGCCGGCAGACCGATGAAGTCGCCGACCGTCTTCGGGTACACCGACCAAGCCTCCTGCGGGCAGCTGTCCAGCCCCTCCTCGCACAGCAGCAGCATCACCGACTGCAGGTACATGCCCAGGTCCGACCACTGCGGCGGGCCCATGCGCCGGTCGATCGAGCAAAACAGCGCCAGCGGCGCGCCAAAGAACTCGTAGTTGCGCGCGAACCATTGCAGCCGCCCCGGCTTGTCCTGGCGGGTGATGCCCATGGTCGCGTACATCTGCTCGGCAAGCTGGAAGCGGTAGTCGCGGTACGGCGGCCACAGGTTGTGCGGGTAGATGTCGTAGTCCAGCGCATCGGGCTCGCCGCCCGCGGCCACCTCGTGCAGCCGCCGCTGCATGATCGCCTTCAGCTCGTCGAGCCGCTCGCCGCCGACCACGTCGATGTGCCAGGGCTGCACGTTGCCGCCCGACGGCGCGCGCGTGGCCGCTTGCAACACGCGGCGGATGACCTCGCCGGACACCGGCGTGGGCAGGAAGTCGCGCACCGAGCGGCGGCGCGCCAGGGCTTGGTAAACCGTCATGCCATCACCCGCCATGCGATTGCCTTCAGCGCAGGCGATGGCCCGCGGCGCAAACGCGGCAGTGTAGCCAGCAGGCCGTGGGCAGTGGCCGGCGCGGCGCGGTGCGGCGGTTCAGCCAGCCGAGCGGTCGGCCGATCGGTTGGCCAACCACGGCCACACGACCGGCGGCGGCGGCAGCGCATCGCGCAGCGTCGGTGCGGCGAAGGTGCGCCGGCGCAGTGCGCTCAAGGCGCCGTGCACCTCGTCGAGCTCGTTCATCAAGCGCATCAGGCTGGCTTCGTTGCGCCCTGCCTGTGCGGCCAACGCGTCGATCTCGTTGCTCAGGCGGGCGTACTTGCCCTTGAGTTCGTTCAGTGTCATGTGGGTGTGCGCGCGCCGCCATGGCGACGGCGCGCAGTCTGTCAGGCCGCCCGAGCGCGCACCATCACCTGATCCGGGGGGTGACCGAGCGAGCTCAGGCGCGGCCCGGCGCAGGGCAAGGCGCGTTGTCTGCGCCTGGCGCGAGCCGGCGGGCCGCAACAAGCGTGTGCAAATGCAAGCGCCACGGCAGGCGGCAGCGCAGCCGCTCGCGCGGCGGCCTGCAGTGCGCGCCCCGGCGTGCCGATATGGCCGGCATGCCTTCGCGTTGAGCGCCAGGCACGCTTCAAACGCGCCCCGACCGCCCCTGACCTGTGCACCGCCGCCGTGACCGATTCCGCCGCTCCATTCCCCACCTTGCAGTTCGACGACACACCGAGCTGGTCGTGGCCGATGCCCCCCGGTGGCGCGCGCCGCTACGCCGCGCCACCGCCGCCGGGCAGCGCGCAGCCCTGCGTCATCGAAACGCGCAACGGCCTGTGCCTGCGCGGCGAGATGCTCGACTTCGATGTCGTCAAGCGGCGCTTGGTGTTCCGATCCGCCCCCACCGCGCCACGCGCATCGCTGGCCTTCGCGGCCGTGCGCCGTCTGACGCTCACCGTGCCGCTGGCGGCGGCCGGGCGCGCGTCGGGCGCGCCGAAGGAGCGCGCCACGGGCCAGGCCCAACTGCGCGACTACACGCTGCAGCTGGTCGGCGCATCCGGGGCCGCGCCGAACGGTGCGCTGCCGCTGGCTGGCCGCACTGCCGGCCATGTCGAAACCAGCGAGGGCCTGTACCTGTTCAGCCCGGCCGAGGACGACGCCGCGCCGTGCAGGGTGTTCGTGCCGCGCAGCGCCTATACGCGCTGCGAGTTCGGTGCCTCGGCCGAGGAGCTGGCCGCGCGGCACTGGATCGCCAGCCCGGCCGAGCTGATCGGCCGGATGATCGACC
>CALBTN010000263.1 GCA_937967345.1 uncultured Rubrivivax sp.
TCCGGCCTCTACGTCCCGAACGTAGCGCTCTACCAGGCTAAGCTACACCCCGATGGGCTCGGCGTGCTCAGAACGAGCGATTCACCGACCGAACACATAATTCTAGCAGAGCCTCGCGCGCTGCCGATGGCGGCAGCACGCGCAAGGTGTCGCTGGCCTGATCGGCTTCGAGGCGCGCCAAGTCGCGCGTCGCTTGCAGTGCGCCGGTGTTTCGCACGACTTCGATGATCTGCGGCAGGCCTTGCACCTCGCCGTGCTCGATCGCGTGCCGGATCAACTCGCGTTCGGCGGCCGTGCCGCGCTCCATCGCGATCAACAGCGGCAAGGTCGGTTTGCCCTCGCGCAGATCGTCGCCGACGTTCTTGCCCAGTGCGCCAGAGTCGCCTTCATAGTCGAGCAAGTCATCGATCAGCTGAAACGCGGTGCCCAGCGAACGGCCGTAGGTGGCGCAGTGCTCCTCGGTCTCGAGGTCGACATCGGCCAGCACTGCGCCCAGGCGCGCACTGGCCTCGAACAACTTGGCGGTCTTGAAGCGGATCACGCGCAGATAGTCCGGCACCGACAGGTCCGCGTCGTGGATGTTCATCAACTGCATCACCTCGCCCTCGGCGATGACGTTGGTTGCATCGGCCAGAACCTCGAGCACGCGCATGCGGTTCACCGACACCATCATCTGGAAGGCGCGCGAATACAGGAAGTCGCCCACCAGCACGCTGGCGGCGTTGCCGAACATCGCGTTCGCGGTCTGGCGGCCGCGGCGCAGCGACGATTCGTCGACCACGTCGTCATGCAGCAGCGTGGCGGTATGGATGAACTCGACGATCGCCGCCAGTTCATAGCGCTCGCGGCCTTCGAAGCCGAACGCCTGTGCAAACAACAGCACCAGCCGCGGACGAATGCGCTTGCCGCCGGCGCTGATGATGTAGTGCGAGATCTGGTCGATCAGCGCGACACGCGAGCTCAGCCGCTGTCGGATGGTGGCGTCGACTTCCTGCATCGCCGCTTCCAGCGGGTCGATGCACGGGGCACATGTGGCAGGAGTCTCGATCACGGCATGCAGCGGCATAGGCACGCGATTATAGAAGCCGGGCCGCGCGCAGCCGGCCGCCGACTCGGGGTGCTGTGGCCGATTGAAAGCGCCGTGCTAGAATCATGAGCTTCGCCAAGCGCGCGCGTAATGCGTGAGCTTGGCGAAGCGTCAATGAAAGGTCGAAGATGTACGCAGTCATAAGAACCGGCGGCAAGCAGTACAAGGTTGCAGCCGGCGAGAACATCAAGGTAGAACAGATCGCTGCGGACGTGGGCCAGGAAGTCGTGTTCGATCAGGTGCTGGCCGTGGGCCAGGGTGCTGATCTGAAGGTTGGCACGCCTTGGGTCAGCGGTGCCAGCGTCAAGGCCACGGTCGTGGCCCAGGGGCGGCATGACAAGGTGCGTATCTTCAAGATGCGCCGGCGCAAGCACTACCGCAAACAAGGCGGCCACCGGCAACCCTACACCGAGTTGAACATCAGCGCGGTGGAGGCCTGATCCGGCGCAGCGCGTCTGTCGAATTCACGAGGAGTTCTGAACCATGGCACAGAAGAAAGGTGGCGGTTCCACGCGGAACGGCCGTGACTCGAAACCGAAGATGCTGGGCGTGAAGGTCTACGGCGGTCAGGTCGTGACCGCCGGGTCGATCATCGTGCGCCAGCGCGGCACCAAGTTCCACGCAGGCGCCAACGTCGGCATGGGCCGGGACCATACGCTGTTCGCGCTGGCCGACGGCGTCGTGTCCTTTGGCGTCAAGGGTGCCGGCAACAAGCACACCGTGTTCGTCGCATCGGCCTAGGGCGCGCTGCGCTGCTGCCAACAGGGCCCCGGTTCGCCGGGGCTTCGTCGTTCTAAGATCGACCGCGCATGAAGTTCGTCGACGAAGCCACCATCGACGTTGCCGCAGGCAATGGCGGTGCGGGCTGCGCCAGCTTCAGGCGCGAGAAGTTCATTCCGTTCGGCGGCCCGAACGGCGGCGATGGCGGACGTGGTGGCAGCATCTTTGCCGTCGCCGACCGCAACCTCAATACCCTGATCGACTATCGCTACGCGCGGCGTCACGCGGCGCGCAACGGCGAGAGCGGGCGCGGCGCCGATCAGTATGGTGCGGCCGGAGACGACATCGTGCTGCGCATGCCGGTGGGCACCATCGTCACCGACATCGATAGCGGCGCCGTGCTCGCCGAGTTGATCGAGCCCGACCAGCCCGTGCTGCTGTGCAAGGGCGGGGATGGCGGTTTCGGCAACCTGCATTTCAAGTCCAGCACGAACCGCGCGCCGCGTCAGAAGACACCCGGCTGGCCGGGCGAGCAGAAGAAGCTGCGGCTGGAGTTGCGTGTGCTGGCCGATGTCGGCTTGCTCGGCATGCCCAATGCCGGCAAGTCCACGCTGATCGCAGCGATCTCGAACGCCAGGCCGAAGATCGCGGACTACCCGTTTACCACCTTGCATCCGAACCTGGGCGTGGTGCGCGTCGGGCCGGAGCGCAGCTTTGTCGTTGCCGACGTTCCCGGACTGATCGAAGGGGCCAGCGAAGGCGCTGGTCTCGGCCATCGCTTTCTGCGCCATCTGCAGCGCACCCGGTTGCTGCTGCATGTCGTGGACATTGCGCCCTTCGACGAAGCGGACGATCCCGTCAAGGGGGCCAGGGCCATCGTCGCCGAGTTGAAGAAGTATGACGCGGCGCTGCACGCCAAACCGCGCTGGCTGGTGCTGAACAAGATCGACATGGTCCCGCACGACGAGCGCGCGCACCGCGTCAAGGACATCGTGCGCCGCCTGCGCTGGAAGGGGCCGGTGTTCGAGATCTCGGCGCTTGCCCGCGAAGGGCTGCAGCCGTTGCTGCACGCGGTCTACGAGCACGTGGCGCAGTTCCAGGCCGCGCCTGCGGCGCCCGATCCGCGCTTCGTGCAGGAGCATGCTGATGACTGAGGCGGTGCAGCAGGCGCGGCGCATCGTCGTCAAGGTGGGGTCGAGCCTGGTCACCAACGAGGGTCGCGGCCTCGATGCGCAGGCCATCGGCAACTGGTGCCGCCAACTGGCGGTGCTGGCTGGCCAGGGGCGCGAACTCGTGATGGTCTCGAGCGGTGCGATTGCCGAAGGCATGTTGCGCCTGGGCTGGCGTACGCGGCCGAAGCAGATCCATGAACAGCAGGCCGCCGCGGCCGTGGGCCAGATGGGTCTGGCCCAGATGTACGAGACGCAATTGCGCGCGCACGGGCTGCGCAGCGCGCAGGTGCTGCTCACGCATGCCGACCTTGCCGATCGCGAGCGCTATCTGAACGCGCGATCGACCCTGCTCACGCTGCTGGGGCTGCAGGTCATTCCGGTGATCAACGAGAACGACACCGTCGTCAACGAAGAGATCAAGTTCGGCGACAACGACACGCTGGGCGCCTTGGTCGCCAACCTGGTCGAGGCCGACGTGTTGGTGATCCTGACCGATCAGCGCGGCTTGTACTCGGCCGACCCGCGCAAGGATGCGCAGGCGCGCTTCATCGACGAGGCCGTGGCCGGCGATGCGGCGCTCGAGGCGATGGCCGGCGGCGCCGGCTCAGCCATCGGGCGCGGCGGCATGATCACCAAGGTGCTGGCGGCCAAGCGCGCGGCCGGCAGCGGTGCCAGCACCGTGATCGCATGGGGTCGCGAGCCCGACGTGCTGCTGCGGCTTGCCGCCGGCGAGCGTATCGGCAGTGCGCTGATGGCTGGCACGCCCAAGTTTGCGGCGCGCAAGCAATGGATGATCGATCACCTGCAGCTGCGCGGTGCGGTGGTGATCGACGATGGCGCGGTAGCCAAGCTTCGCGACGAAGGCAAGAGCCTGCTTCCGATCGGCGTGGTGCAGGTGCACGGCGAGTTCCGGCGCGGCGACGTCATCGCGGTGCGTACCGGTGCCGGCCAGGAGCTGGCCCGCGGGCTGGCCAACTATTCGAGTGCCGAGACCCGGCTGATCGCCCGCCGCCCATCGACCCAGATTGAGTCAGCGCTGGGCTACGTCAACGAGAGCGAACTGATCCACCGCACGAACCTCGTGATCAGCGCGGCCGGAGCGGACGCAGGCCGCGCCTGAGCCTCAGCCGTCGGCAGCGGGCCGCGGTGCGGCTTGGAACGGGGGCTC
>CALBTN010000264.1 GCA_937967345.1 uncultured Rubrivivax sp.
GTGTCTGGTCGCTGACCTCGATGAACTTGCCGTTGTGGAACGCCTGGGTCTTGAACGGCTGGACTTGGGTGTTGATGATGGACATGCTCTTCCTTTGGTGGTGGAGGGATGGACAAACCGCGTCAGTGAAGTGACTGTATCGAACCAGGGGGATCATTAGTTTTGATTTATCCCATGACCGCTATCGGTACAGGCTATCGCATCGCGTTGCGCCAGCGAATGCCCGGGTCAGCGGGGGGATCGCACAGGGCGAACGGCAGTTGCCTTTCACGCTGTGGATCTGGTCGGGGCGACACGATTCGAACGTGCGACCCTCTGCTCCCAAAGCAGATGCGCTACCAGGCTGCGCTACGCCCCGAACAGGCGCCGATTGTAGTCGGGGGCGGCACCGAGGCTTGCGGCCCACGAGCTGCACCGCGATCGGCGGTTCAGCTCGGCACGACCGTGGGCGACGGAAGGTGCAACTGCTCGCAGATGGCCACGCACTGGTCGATGTGCTGCAGACAAACGTAGCGCAGCGCGCCGAAGGTCAACACCGCCGACACGGCTTGGCCGGCCACCGGCACGAACCTGGCGGCCTGCTGCGCGGTCAGGCGCACGCCGACCTTGCTCAGCGTGCCCACCACGAGCTCGCGCGTGACGATGCGCCCGACCAGCATCGTGCCGCCAGCGGTGATGGCCTTGAACACGACCAGCTTGCGGTCGGGGGCGAGCCGCTCGACCTGCTCGGCGCTGAGGCCGAACTTGCGGTTGATCTCGGGCAGGACCTTGATCATCACGCCGATGTTGGTGGCCCATTCCAGGCCCGGCACCGGCACCACCGACACCGCGGCGGCGAGCAGCGCGCGGCGCGACACCAGGCTGCGGCACTCGCGCACGACCGCCGCGATCTGCTCGGGCGTGGTTGGCATCACGTCCCATTCGGAAGCTTCGGACGCCTCGGAGGCATCCGACGCTTCGGCTGCGGCAGATCCCTTGGGTGCGGCCTTCTTGGCCTTGCTGATCTTGCCCGGCTTCTTGTTCATCATGCAGCGGCCTCGTGCGGCAGCAGCACCATGCCATCGGCATCGGCGTAGAGCCAGTCGCCAGGGCGCACCACCACACCGCGGATGTGCAGCACCACGTCGCGCAGCCCCTGGCCGGCGCTCTCGGTGGGCAGCGGCACCGGCGCCAGCGCGCGAATGCCCAGCTCGCAGAAATTGAGCTGCTCCAGGTCGCGCACCGCACCGTCGATCACCACCCCGGCCCAGCCGTTGCGGGCTGCGGCCGCAGCCAGGTTGCCGCCGAGCAGCGAGCGGCGCAACGAGCCGCCGCCATCGACCACCAGCACCTGCCCGGCACCGGGCGATTCGACCGCAGCCTTGACCATCGAGTTGTCGTCCAGGCAGCGCACCGTGGCCACCGGCCCGTGGAAAGCCAGCCGGCCGCCAAAGTCGCGAAACACCGGCGGCAGCACGCGAAAGCCGCCGTCGGTGTCGCCGCGGTGGGCATCGCACAGGTCGCAGGTGCCAATGATGTTGCCGCTCATGGGCTGGTTCCTCATCACGCTTTTCGAGTCCAGCCCGATTTATAGCCCTTTGTCGCAGCCCACCATCCCGCAACGACCGCGGACCTGGCCACACGGCCGCGCCGCGCCGTCTACAGGCCCAGCAAGCTTTGCGCAGTCACGTACGGCAGGCCATGCACCTGGGCCACCGGCTCGTAGGTGATCTTGCCCTCGCACACGTTCAGGCCGTTGCGCAGATGGCGGTCATCGATCAGCGCCTGCTTCCAGCCCTTGTTGGCCAGCGCCAGCGCGAACGGCAGCGTGACGTTGTTGAGGGCGTAAGTGGAGGTGCGCGCCACCGCGCCCGGCATGTTGGCCACGCAGTAGTGCACCACGCCGTCGACGACATAGGTGGGATCGTCGTGGGTCGTGGCGCGCGCCGTCTCCACGCAGCCGCCTTGGTCGATCGACACGTCGACGATCACCGCGCCCGGCTTCATTGTCTTGACCATGTCTCGCGTGACCAGCTTGGGCGCGGTGTCGCCCGGCACCAGCACGGTACCGATCACCAAGTCGGCGCGGCGCACCAGCGCTTCGATGACGGTGCGCGTGGCGAAGACCGTGGAGATCGAGGTGCCGAACTGCGTGGCCAGGCGCTTGAGCGCGTCGGCCGAGCGGTCGACCACGGTGACCTTGGCCCCCATGCCCACCGCGATGGTGGCGGCATGCGTGCCCGACACGCCGCCGCCCAGGATCAGCACCTCCGCCGCCGGCACACCGGGCACGCCGCCCAGCAGCACGCCGCGGCCGCCTTTGGCCTTCTCCAGCGCGGTGGCGCCCACCTGCGCGGCCAGGCGGCCAGCGACTTCGGACATCGGCGTCAACAGCGGCAGCGATCCATTGTCGGCAGTGACGGTTTCGTAGGCGATGCAGATCGCGCCCGAGGCGACCAGATCGTGGGTCTGCGGCGCATCGGGTGCCAGATGCAGGTAGGTAAACAGGATCTGGCCCGCGCGCAGCTTCTTGCGCTCCTCGGCCAACGGCTCCTTGACCTTCACGATCATGTCCGCGCTGGCAAAGACTTCGTCCGCAGTGGACACGATCTTCGCGCCGACGGCGGTGTAGTCCGTGTCGGACATGCCGGCACCCACGCCCGCGTCCTCTTGCACCACGACCTCATGGCCGTGCTGGACGAGTTCTTGCACCGACGACGGATCGAGGCCGATCCGGTATTCGTGAACCTTGATCTCCTTGGGCACACCGACGCGCATGGCCTTGTCTCCGTTGGGTTGCAGGGGTGGGCCGATCCGCCACCACATCCGGGATTATGCGCAAGCATCGGCAGCCGCCGTGCAAGGCCGGCATGCTCCAAGACCCCGGTCTCCCGACCCTCGGGGCGGCACCGGCCAGGAGCGGCTTGCCGATCAGCGCCTAGGCGCGTTGCAGCGCCGCCGTGCGGATCGCGCTGAGCGAGCTGCGCGAAGTGATCACCTCGGCGTCGAGCGTCAGATGGATCAGCGTTGGCCGCTCGGCGGTCAATGCCTCGGCAAAGGCCGACTCGAACTGCGCGGTCGCCACGACACGGTGCGCCTGCCAGCCGTAGGCGCGGGCCAGCGCCGCGAAGTCGGGGTTGAACAGCTCGCTGCCGCTGACGCGGCCCGGGTACTCGCGTTCCTGGTGCATGCGGATGGTGCCGAAGCTGGCGTTGTCGACGACGATGCTGACCAGCTTTGCACTGCCGCGGCCGGCGCCGTAGCCGCTGGCCGTGGCCAGCTCCTGGCCGGTCATCAAGAAGTCGCCATCGCCCGCGACGTTGACCACGGTGCGCGCCCGCCGCGGGCAGGCCGTAACCCATCGCGCCCGAGGTCGGCGCCAGCTGCGTGCGGCCGTGGTGCTGCAAACCCGGATAGCGCACGTAGCGGTGCAGCCAGCCGCTGAAGTTGCCAGCGCCGTTGGTGTACACGGTATCGGCCGGCGCCAGCCGCTGCACCGTCTTCATCACCACGGCCAGGTCCATCGGCTCGACCGGCGGTGCAACCAGGTTGGCTTCGTAGTCGGCGTGCAGCAAGCGGGCCCAGTCGGCCCACGCTGGCACCGCAGGCGGCACCAGCGTGGCAAGCGCCTTGGCCGCGCAGGCCATCGACGCTTGCAGCAGCAGGTCGGCGGCGTAGACGCGGCCCAGCTCCTCGGCGCCGGCATGCACATGCACGAGCTCTTGCAGCGGCCGCGGCGCTTGCAGCAGCGTGTAGCCGCCGGTGGTCATCTCGCCCAGGCGCGGGCCCAGCGCGATGATCAGGTCGGCACGGCGCACATGCTCGGCCAGATTCGGGTTGATGCCGATGCCCACGTCGCCGGCGTACAGCGCATGCCGGTTGTCGAAGGTGTCCTGGAAGCGAAAGGCGCATGCCACCGGCAACTGCCAGGCCTGGGCAAAACGCTGCAACGCGACCGCCGCCCCGGCATCCCAGCCGCTGCCGCCGGCAATCAGCAACGGCCGCTGCGCCGAAAGCAACAGCTCGCGCAGTCGGCCAAGCGCGCCGGGTTCGGGCCAGGCCAGCGCCGGCTGCACGCGCGGCAGCACCGGCGCGGTGGTCATCGCGCTCAGCATGTCCTCGGGCAGCACCAGCACCACCGGGCCGGGGCGGCCTTGCAGCGCGGTGTGGAAGGCGCGGGCCACGTACTCGGGCAGCCGATCGGCGCTGTGCACCTCGGCCACCCACTTGGCCATGCCCAGCGTGCCGGGGCCGAACATCTGGCGGAAGTCGACTTCCTGGAAGGCCTCGCGGTCGCGCTGCGCGCATGCAACCTGGCCGATGAACAGGATCAGCGGCGTTGAATCCTGAAACGCGCTGTGCAGCCCGACGGCCGCGTTGGCCGCACCGGGTCCGCGTGTGACGAAGCAGATTCCCGGGCGGCCGCTGAGCTTGCCCTGTGCATCGGCCATGAAGGCCGCGCCGCCTTCTTGCCTGCAGGCGATGAAGCGGATGCGGTCGCGGTGCTGGTGAAAACCGTCGAGCACCGCGAGAAAGCTCTCGCCGGGCACGCCGAACGCGGTGTCGACGCCCTGGGCGATCAAGGCTTCGACCAGGGCATGGCCGGCGAGGCGGGCGATCATCGGACGGTCGGGCGGTCGGGCGGTGCGTCGCGTGCGCCGCGCGCGCGTCAAGCCGGCGCCAGCACCGTGCGCCGCACCCGGCGCACGTTGAACGCGCTGACGATCAGCACGCCTTGCAGCAGCGCCAGCGCCAGCCACACGCTGCTGAACGCGCCGCGGTCCATCAGCATGCCGATGCCCAGCGGCACCACCGCCTGGCCGATGTCCAGCCCCGAGTACACCACCCCGTAGACGCGGCCGGTGGCGTTGTCGGGCGCCGAGCGCTTGACCAGCAGGTCGCGCGACGGCCCGGCCATGCCGGAGACGAAGCCCATCGCGCCAAACAGCACCGGCACCGCCAGCACCGGCAGCGACATGAATCCGATGGCCAGCGCGACGATCGACGCCAGTCCGAACGCGATGCCGACGATGCGCTCGGCGCGTTCCGGGTCCTTGGCCATGAAGCCGCCGGCCAGCATGCCGGCCGCGCTGCACACCATGTAGATAGTGAGGAACATCGCCGCCCACTGCGCCGGCACCGTGTGCAGCGCGCGCGCCGACTGCGGCGCGAAGGTCTGCACGATCGACAGCGCGCCGGCATAGAAGAAGAAGAAGGCAAAGCACATCCACACCGCGGGGATGCGCAGGAAGGCCAGCACGTGTTCGGCTTGCGGCGTGGGGGTGGTGCGGCCGGCTTGTGCTGCGGCCTGCGGTTGATCGACCGGATCGACCTGCAGCTCGCCGCGCCACAACCACAGCACCGCCAACACGCCAAACACCAGCCCCGCCGCCACCAGCAGCGCCACGCGCCAGGACGACGCCAGCGTGATCGGCACCAGCAGCGCCGGTGCCAGCGCCCAGCCCAGGCTGCCGGTGATGCCGTGCACGCTGTAGGCG
>CALBTN010000265.1 GCA_937967345.1 uncultured Rubrivivax sp.
GTGTGGGACATCGCGTTGCGCAAGCAGCTGCGCCATGGTGCCAGCCGCTTCGACATCGACGTCGCGTTTCGCAGCAGCGCGCAGCGCGTCGTGCTGTACGGGCCTTCTGGTGCCGGCAAGACGATGTGCCTGCGCATGATCGCCGGCATCACGGCGCCTGACGGCGGCCGCGCGGCGGTGGCCGCACGCGTGCTGTTCGACGAGCGCGCCGGCATCGCGCTGTCGCCGCAGCAGCGGCGGCTGGCCTACGTGTTCCAGGACTACGCGCTGTTCCCGCACCTGAGCGTCGCGCAGAACATCGCCTTCGCCTGCACCGCCGGCTGGCGCAATCCGTTGCGATCGGCGCGCGATGCGCGCGTCGAGTCGTGGATCGAGCGGCTGCACCTGCAGCCGGTGGCCGGCCACTACCCGCACCAGCTGTCGGGCGGACAGCGCCAGCGCACCGCGCTGGCGCGCGCGCTGGTCAGCGAGCCGACCGCGCTGCTGCTGGACGAGCCCTTCGCCGCGCTGGACAAGGGGCTGCGCCAGCAGCTGCGTGCCGAGCTGCTGCAGCTGCAACAGTCGCTGCGGCTGCCGCTGCTGTTGATCACGCACGACGACGACGACCTCGCCTGCCTGGCCGAGCAGGTGGTGCATCTGGACGGCGGGCGCGTCAGCGCCGGGCCGCAGCGCCGCCCGGCATTGGAGGCCTGCGCGGCCTGAAACGGCCGGCGCGATTCGAGCGCGGCCGCGGCGGCTGGCGCTATGCTCGCCCGGCGCCTCACCCCCTCGCCATGCCCAGCCGCGCCCGCACCAAGACCCCACGCATCGAACTGCACGGTGCGCTGTGGCTCGCGGTCGACGGCCGCGACCTGGGCGGCCACGGCCGCATCGGTTTGCTGCGCGCGATCGTCGAGCACGGCACGCTCACTGCGGCGGCGCAGGCGATCGGCCTGAGCTACAAGGCGGCGTGGGACGCGGTGCAGACGATGAACGAACTGGCGGGCCAGCCGCTGGTGCAACGCGTGACGGGCGGCCGCGGCGGCGGCTCGTCGCAGCTGACGCCGCACGGGCTGCGCCTGCTGCAGCGCTACGAGCAAGTCGCCGCGCTGCACCGGCGCTTCGTGCAGCGGCTGGAGCGCGCGGCGATGGACCTGGACAAGGAGCTGTCGGTGCTGGAGGTTTTGGACATGAAGACCAGTGCGCGCAACCAGTGGCCCGGCGTCGTCAGCGCGATCCGCGCTGGCGCCGTCAACGACGAGGTCGAGGTCGAACTGCCCAGCGGCTTGCGTCTGAGCGCGATCATCACGCGCGAAAGCACCGAGGCGATGGGGCTGCGCGTCAAGCAGCCGGTGATCGCGATGGTCAAGGCTTCGTCGGTGCTGCTGGCCACCGGGCTCGGCGATGCGAAGCTGTCGGCGCGCAACCGCATCGACGGCACGGTCGCGAAGGTCGTTCCCGGCGCGGTCAATGCCGAGGTCACGCTGCAGGCCCACGCCGGTACGCTGGTCGTGGCCATCGTCACGCAGGCATCGGCGAGCGGCCTGGGGCTGCAGCCCGGCAGCGCCGCCAGCGCGCTGGTCAAGGCGTCCGACGTGATCCTGGCCGCTACCGCCTGAATCCGAGCCGCTGCTCGGGTGCACGGGAGCAGGCGGTCGGTTCCGGCGCAAAGCAGCCCAATACCGAACAGCCTTCACCGCAGAGGAACGGAGGACGCAGAGGTCCGCAGAGTAAAGCCAGACTTGTATTCCTCTGCGCAAACTCTGCGTCCTCCGTTCCTCTGCGGTGAATGTATTGGGTGTCGGCTATGCGCCGGGTGCAGGCGCGCGCGTTGTGTGCCTTGATGATCCACGCGCACGAGCCGGTCGCGGCGGCTCTGCGCGCCAGCATCGACATCAGTTTGCGGATCTCGGCGCGGCAGGCCACGGTGGCTTTGCTCTCGATCGTGCGATACAGCATCACCACCTGACGGCCGGCATCGGTCAGCGCGCTGCCGCCTGCGGCCGCGCCGCTCTTGGCCGACTCGACCGCGGGCTCGCGCAGCGAGCGATTCAGCTCGGCAAGCCGTACCCACGCGCGGCGGTACGACATGTCCAGGCCCTTCGCCGCCGCAGTGATCGAGCCGGTCTTGTCGATCGCCTCCAGCAGCGCAACCTTGCCCGGGCCCACCGCGATGACGTCACCGGCGCTCGAGGGCTCGGGAGTGGCGGCGGCATGGAATAGCTTCAGGCCGTTCAGCGGATAGGCGATCAGGTCGGGGTTGTTGCCGAGGCCCGCGCTGTGTTTGACCAGCACGTTGGCGAGCTGCACCTGCTGCACAGGCCGCGCCCGCACCGTCACGTCGAGCAGCGTGCGCTCGAAAGACGGGGTGCCTGGCTGCTGCGCGAGCTGCTGCTGGAGCTGCCATGGACCGCGCCGCATCAGCAGCGCTTCGAGGCGATGGCTCGCGAATCGGTGATCGACCAGCGCTGCCTCGAGGCGTCGGCACACCGTGCCGATTGAAGCCTTGCGCAAGAGCTGGCTGGCGCCGCAGCGGCTGGACGCGGGTGCTCAGCCCACGCTCAAGCCCGGCGAGGCGCTGGCCTGCAGCACCTGACCGATCGCGCGCGCATGCGCGAAGCCGTGACGCGCGAAGATGTCGAGCACGGCCGGCAAAGTGGCGGCGTCACACGCCACCAGCAGGCCGCCGCTGGTCTGCGGATCGGTGAGCAGTGCGCGGTCCTCGGCGGCGAAGCCTCGAGGCAGCTCGACCTGCGAGCCGTAGCCGGTCCAGTTGCGGCCCGAGGCGCCGGTGATGCAGCCCTGCGCCGCCAGCGCTCGAACGCCCGGCAGCAGCGGCACCGCGGCCCAGTCGATGTGCAGCCTGACGCCCGCGCCGCGCGCCAGCTCCAGCGCGTGGCCGGCCAGGCCGAAGCCGGTGACGTCGGTCAGCGCGTGCACGCCGGGCAGCTCGGCCAGTTCGGGTCCGGGGGTGTTGAGCCGGGTGGTGGTGGCCAGCATCTGCGCGTAGCCGTCGTCGCCGAGCGCACCCTTTTTCAGCGCCGCGCTCATCACGCCCACGCCCAGCGGCTTGCCCAGCACCAGCACATCGCCCGGGCGCGCGCCGGCGTTGCGCTTCACCCGTTTCGGATGGACCAGGCCCAGCGCCACCAGGCCGTAGATCGCCTCCACCGAATCGATGCTGTGGCCGCCGGCCACCGGAATGCCGGCGGCGCGGCACACCGAGGCGCCGCCTTCGAGGATGCGGCCGATCGTCTGCGTGGACAGCACGTTGATCGGCATGCCCACCAGCGCCAGCGCCAGGATCGGCTTGGCCCCCATCGCGTAGACGTCGCTGAGCGCGTTGGTCGCGGCGATGCGGCCGAAGTCGAAGGGGTCGTCGACGATCGGCATGAAGAAGTCGGTGGTCGCCACCAGCGCCTGGCTGTCGTTGAGCTGGTAGACCGCGGCGTCGTCGGCGGTCTCGATGCCCACCAGCAGCTCGGGCGGCAACGGCATGGCCGCGCCGCTGCCGCGCAGGATCTCGGACAGCACGCCCGGCGCGATCTTGCAGCCGCAGCCGCCGCCGTGCGACAGCGAGGTCAGCCGCGGCTCGTTGAGGGTGGCGGGCTCGGTCATGTGTTTTCCTCCTGGTGCAGTTGTTTGAGCCGGTACAGCGCATCCAGCGCCTGGCGCGGCGTCAGGCTGTCGGCGTCGATCTGTTGCAGCGCCAGCTCCAACGGCGACGGCGCGGCCGCGGCGGCCGGCGGCGGCGCGGCGAACAGGTCGGCCTGCGCCGCGGCGGCGTGCTGCTGTGCTTCGAGCGCTTCCAGCGACTGGCGCGCCTGGCGGATCAGCGACGCCGGCATGCCCGCCAGCCGTGCCACCTGCACGCCGTAGCTGCGGCTGGCCGGGCCGGCTTCGATCTGGTGCAGGAAGACGATGCGCTCGCCGCTTTCCACCGCCGAGACGTGCACGTTCAGCGCGCGCGCATGCTTGGCCGGGAACTCGGTCAGCTCGAAGTAGTGGGTGGCGAAGAGCGTGAAGCTGTGGTTGCGGTCGTGCAGGTGGCCGGCGATGGCCGCGGCCAGCGCCAGGCCGTCGAAGGTGCTGGTGCCGCGGCCGATCTCGTCCATCAG
>CALBTN010000266.1 GCA_937967345.1 uncultured Rubrivivax sp.
GCGGCTGGTGCCCGGCTACGAGGCACCCGTGAAGCTGGCGTACTCGGCGAAGAACCGCTCGGCGTCGATCCGCATTCCCTACGTCGCCAGCCCGAAGGGCCGGCGCATCGAAGCGCGGTTCCCTGATCCGTCGGCCAACCCGTACCTGGCTTTCAGCGCGCTGCTGATGGCCGGCCTGGACGGGGTCGAGAACAAGATCCACCCGGGCGAGGCCGCCAGCAAGGACCTGTACCACCTGCCGCCCGAAGAAGACGCGAAGATCCCCACCGTATGTCACAGCCTGGAGCAGGCGCTGGACTATCTGGACAAGGGGCGCAGCTTCCTGACCAAGGGCGGCGTGTTCTCCGACAACTACATCGACGCCTTCATCGACCTGAAGATGCAGGAAGTCACGCGCATGCGCATGACCACGCACCCGGTCGAGTTCGACATGTACTTCAGCCTTTGACCGCAGCGCCGATGGCCGGGACGAGGGCGGCCTTGCGCCGCCCCTTTTCATTGGATCGCGTGGTGGTGCCATGGGGGACAATCGATGCCGAGTTCCGCTTGGCTGTCGATCCCGCCCATGACACGACACTGCTTTCCCTGGCTGGCCGCCGCGGCCCTGGCCGCGCTGGCGCACGGCGCGCTGGCGCAGCCGGCGTCGACCATCGTCTACAAGTGCCCGGGCAACGTCTACACCAGCGACCGCGAGTTGAGCGCCAAGCAGGCGCAAAGCCAGGGCTGCACGGTGATCGAGGGCCGGCCGATCACCGTGATCCAAAGCCGCCCGCCCGCGGCGCGCGCCGCCGCGCCGGCCGCGGCGGCCAGCCCCACCGCGCGGCCGTCCGATGCGCGCGTCGACGCCCAGGCGCAGCGTGCGCGCGACAGCGATTCGCGCCGCATCCTCGAGGCCGAACTGCGCCGCGAGGAGGAGCGCCTGGCCGAGTTGAAGCGCGAGTACAACAACGGCGAACCCGAGCGCCTGGGCAACGAGCGCAACTACCAGAAGTACCTGGACCGCGTCGCCGAGATGAAGAGCGGCATCGCACGCAAGGAAGCCGACATCGCGGCGATCAAGCGCGAGCTGGCCAAGCTGCCCGCGTCCTGAGCGGCCCCACGGTGGCGCCGCACTGGCGCGGTGACCGCGCAGCCGCCGTGCGCCACGCCGCGGTCGCGGTCGCGCCATGAACGCCGGCGCCTTGCCAGGGCTCGAGGCCTTCGATCAACTGGCCACCATGGTCGCTGTCGCGGCGCGCGACGGCCAGTGCCTGTATGCCAACTCGACGCTGGAGAACGCGGTCGCCGTGTCGCGCAGCGCGCTGCGGCGCGGCAGCGTGATCGACTGGTTCGTCGAGCCGCAGCCGATGCGCGACGCGTTGCACGCGCTGCGGCGCGACGCCGTCACCACCGCGCGCTTCGATGCCCAGCTGAAGCGCGCACCGCTTGGTGCGGCCGAGCCGCTGCCGGTGCGCGTCAGCGTCAGCCTGGCCGACGATGGCGAGCGCGTGCTGCTGGAGATGGTCGAGATCGAACAGCAGGCGCGGCATGAGCGCGAGGAGCGCACGCTCGGGCTGGTGCAGGCCAACAAGGAGCTGCTGCGCAACCTGGCGCACGAGATCAAGAATCCGCTGGGCGGCATTCGCGGCGCGGCGCAGCTGCTGCAGATGGAGCTGGCCAGCCGCGCCGCAGCCGCGGCGCGCGGCCAGGCCGGCGACGACTTCGGCGAGTACACCCAGGTCATCATCCACGAGGTCGACCGGCTGCAAGCGCTGGTCGACCGGCTGCTCGCGCCGCACCGCAGTGCGCAGCTGGTGGGCGACGTCAACATCCACGAGGTGTGCGAGCGGGTGCGGCTGTTGATCGGCTCGCAGTTCGCCCAGGGGCTGACGCTGCAGCGCGACTACGACACCTCGATCCCCGAGTTCCGCGGCGATCGAGAGCAACTGATCCAGGCGCTGTTGAACATCGTGCAAAACGCCGCCGAGGCGATGGCCGCGCAGATCGACGCCGGCAATGCGCGGCTGCTGCTGCGCACGCGCATCGCCCGCCAGTTGACCATCGGCAAGCAGCGCCATCGGCTGGCCCTGGAATTGCATGTGCAGGACAACGGGCCGGGCGTGCCCGAGGCCTTGCGCGAGCGCATCTTCCAGCCGCTGGTGTCGGGCCGCGACGGCGGCACCGGCCTGGGGCTGACGCTGGCGCAAAGCTTCGTGCAGCAGCACCACGGCACGATCGAGTTCGACAGCGCGCCCGGGCGCACCACCTTCAAGCTGCTGATTCCGCTTCCCTGACTGCAGGCAGGCACCGACGCATGAAATCCATCTGGATCGTCGACGACGACCAATCGATCCGCTTCGTGCTGGACAAGGCGCTGGCGCGCGAACAGTTGCCGGTGCGCAGCTTCGCCAGCGCCAACGAAGTGCGCGACGCGCTGGCCAGCGACCAGCCGCAGGTGCTGGTCAGCGACATCCGCATGCCCGGCGGCTCGGGCATCGAGCTGCTCAGCGAGATCAAGCTGCGCCTGCCGGGACTGCCGGTGATCGTGATGACCGCCTACTCCGACCTGGACAGCGCGGTGGGCGCGTTCCAGGCCGGCGCCTTCGAGTACCTGCCCAAGCCCTTCGACGTGCCCAAGGCGGTGGAGCTGATCCGCCGCGCGCTCGACGAAAGCCTGCGCGAGCCGGCGCACGACGTCGCCGCCGCGCCGATGCCGGAAATGCTGGGCCAGGCGCCGGCGATGCAGGACGTGTTTCGCGCGATCGGGCGGCTCAGCCAGAGCTCGGTGACGGTGATGATCACCGGCGAAAGCGGCACCGGCAAGGAACTGGTGGCGCGCGCGCTGCACCGCCACAGCCCGCGCGGCAGCCTGGGCAGCAACGGCCCGTTCGTCGCCATCAACACTGCCGCGATCCCGAAAGACCTGCTGGAAAGCGAGCTGTTCGGGCACGAGCGCGGCGCCTTCACCGGCGCGCAGGCGATGCGCCGCGGCCGCTTCGAGCAGGCCGATGGCGGCACGCTGTTCCTCGACGAGATCGGCGACATGCCCTTCGACCTGCAGACGC
>CALBTN010000267.1 GCA_937967345.1 uncultured Rubrivivax sp.
GCGCGCAGCTCGGGCGTGATCGCGTAGTTCAGCGACAGCACGTTGAGCTGGTCGAACTCGCTGCGCCGGTCGGTGAAGCGGGCTTCGCGGTAGCTGAAGTCCAGCCCCCAGCTCAAGCGCGACCAGCGCGTGGTCGAGTCGAAGCCCAGCAGCGCACCCCACACCGTGGAGTCGGCCGCTTGCGAACTGCCGCTGTCGGTGAAACTGTAGAAGGCGCGCCCGACGTAGTTGACCTGGCCGGCGATCTGCCCCTGCACGCGCGGTGCCACGCTGAGGCTGCGCACCTCGGTGCGGTTGTCGTTGTTCAGACTCGAGTTGGGCGACTGCGAACCGAAGGGCGAGAGGAACTGCTGCGAGACGCTGGCGTTGGCGTCGATGAACAACCAGTTGTCGATCGCCTCGGCGGTGCCGCTTGCGGCCAACGAGTTGGTGAAGTTGCTCGATTCACCGCTGCGAGCGTGGAAGTTGCCGGTCAGCGCGTAGTTCAGATAGCCGCGCAAGCGGCCGCTTTGCCCGCCCATCTGGATGCCCGGGCTGAGCCCGAGAACCAGGTCGGATTCCTTGTTGGTGGCGCTGAGGTTGACGTTGTTGGTCAGCGTGGTGTTGGCGGCGAAAGTGGGCACGATGTAGAAGCTGCGTCCGCCGCTGCCGCCAGCGCCGCCCCCACCGCCGAAGCTCGGGGTGGCATTGTGCAGGCTGCCGCTGTCGCCGCCGTAGCCCAGGCCCAGGCCGCTGCCCATGCCTTGGGCCATCGCGCCGGCCGCCGCCAGCGCGAGCACGCTGCACGCCGGGCGCAGCACGGCCGCGGCGCGCCGGGACGGGTTCGACGACGGGACGCGGCCAACCGGCTTGCGAATGATCACGCGGGCTGCTTCTTTCGGCCGTAACCGTGGCCATAGCCATAGCCATAGCCGTAGCTGCCCTTGCCTTCGGCTCGCACCTTGTTCAGCAGCATCATCTTCACCGGACAGGCCTCGATCGTCGCCAGCGCCTGCTGCACGTCGGCCTGCAGCGTCTTGTCGGCCTGCACCACCATCACTACCTGCCCCATCTGGGTGGCCAGCACGCGCGCCTCGGTGGTCAGGATCAGCGGCGGCGAGTCGAAGATCACGATGCGGTCGGCGTAGCGGCGCGAGATGTCGTCGAGCAGCAAGCGCATCGCGTCGCTGGCCAGCAGTTCGGTGGCGCGCGCATGCGGCGTGCCGCTGGGCAGGATGGTCAGCTTGTCGATGTTGGTCTTCATCAACACGTCGGACATCTCGGCCTTGCCTTCGAGCAGGTCGAGCAGCCCGGGCGCTTCGGGCAGGCCCAGCATGCGCAGGATCGACGGCCGGGCGACGTCGGCGTCGACCAGCATCACCGTGTGGTCCATCTCGGCGGCAATGCTCATCGCCAGGTTGACCGAGGTGAAACTCTTGCCCTCGCCGGCCATCGCGCTGGTGATCATGATCAGGTTGCCGTGCGCCAGCGCCGCGGCGCCGCGGCCCATCGCGTTGCTGATCAGCGGGCGCTTGATGACGCGGTACTCGTCGGCGATGTGCGAGCGCGGCGCGTTGGGCGTGACGATCCCGGTGGTCTCGAGCATTGCCAGGTCGAGGTCGACGCGGCGCGACACCACGGCCGGCACTTCGGGCACGGCCGCTGGCTTGGCGGCTACGGCGGCCGCGGCGGCCACTGCGGGCGAAGGCGCGGCGGCAACCGCAGCACCGCCGCCCAGGGCGATCTCGGGCACCTCGACGCCGGCGCGTTTCAACTGCTCCAGCCGCTGCGCGGCCTGTTCGATCAGGCTGCTCATAGCGATCCCGCCCGGCGCGCGGCCATGATCGACATGGCCACGAAGATGACGACGAAGGTGCCGATCAGGCCACCCGACCCGACCATGAAGCGCATCAGGCTCAGCCTTTCCGCGCGCAGCTCGGCCGCGCTGCTGACCTTGGAGACCATGCCCAGCAGCGGAATGGCCACCTTCTCGCGCAGCTCGGTGGCGCTGTGGAACACCGGGCGCAGCTGGCTGCCGGCGAAGGCGACGAACAGCCCCGCGCCCAGCGCCACCGCGAAGGCCAGCGGCAGCAGCAGCAGCCGGTTCGGCGACACCGGTTGCGGCGACACGCGCGGCGGGTCGATCAGGCGGAAGTCGGCCACGCCGGAGGCCACCTCCAGCTCGCCCGACATCGAAGCCGCCTCGCGCCGCGCGACCAGATCCTCGTAGTTCTTCTTGTGCACCGCGTAGTCGCGGTTGAGCTGCGCGGCCTCGGCCTCGAGCTGCGGCGCGGTCTTGAGCGACTCGCGTGCGTTGTTGTATCTGGCCTCGTACTCGGCCACGCGCGCGCGCAGCGCGGCCACCTGCACCTCGGAGGTCGCCAGCAGGCGCGACATCTCCTGGTACGCCAGGTTGCTGCTGCCGCCCAGCGCACTGCCCGGGGTGGCCATGGCCACGCGGCGCAACTCCTGCACTTCCTTCTTCTTCTGCTCTTCCAGGTCCTTGATCAGCTTGCGCGTGGTGACCACGTCGGGGTGGGCCTCGGTGAAGCGCTGCAGCAGCGCGTCGAGGTTCTTCTTCTGTGCCTCGAGCCGGCTATCGATCTCGGGCGTGGCGATGCCGATGGCCGATTCCTGCAACAGGCTTTGCGTGGCCAGGTTGTCGCCTTGCGACTTCTCGGCGGCCATCTGCTGGCGCGCCGAATCGCGCGCCTGCTCGGCCTCGCGCAGCGCCAGCCGCGCCTGATTCAGCTGCGCCGACAGCTCGGCCAGCCGCGCGGCCGAATCCTTGCCTTCGGCGGTGTGCATCTCGATGTTGCGCAACCTGAAGGCCTTCAGGCGCGCTTCGGCCTCTTCGAGCTTGGCTTCGTAGCTCTTGATTTGATCGTCGAGGAAGGTCTTGGCGGTTTCGGTGTCCTTGCGCGACGCGCCCAAGCTGGATTCGACGAACATCGACACCAGCGACTGGATCACCTTCTGCGCGCGCGCCGGCTCGGCATTGCGGTACGACAGCGTGTACAGGTTGTCGCGGCCGACGTTCTTGATCTCGAGGTCGCTCATCAACGCGGTGATCACCGCGTCTTGCTGCGCCTTGGATTCGGTCTTCAGGTCGAGGTCGGCCATGCGCACCAGCTTTTCCATGTTGGGCCGGCTGATCAGCGTGCGGCTGAGCATCGCCACTTGCTGGTCGACGTTGGGCTGCACCGCCAGCCCCGACATCAGCGGCTTGAGGATCGACTGGGTGTCGACGTGCACGCGCGCACTGGCCTCGAACTTGTCGGGCACGCGAAAGACGATGACCACGCCGATCAACGCCACCAGCCAGGCCACCGCCAGCGACGGCCAGCGAAAGCGCCACATGCCCTTGGCGATGGTGACGATCTGGGCTAAGAGTTGTTCCATGGATTCGAGTCCGGCTTCGTTGCGGCTGCGTTGGTGCGCGCCAGCGCGGCGGTCAGAAGAAGCTTTGCGGAATGATCAGGATGTCGCCCGGCCTCATCTGCACGTTGGCCGAGATGTCGCCGCGGCGCACCAGATCGCGCAGCCGCACCGAGTACTGCTTGCCGTCGGCCGCGCGCAGGATGGTGGCGCCGTTGCCGTCGGCGAAGTCGGTCAGGCCGCCGACCGCGATCATCACGTCGAGCACCGTCATGTACTGCTTGAAGGGCAGCGCCTGCGGCTTGGCGGCCTCGCCGACGACGCGGATG
>CALBTN010000268.1 GCA_937967345.1 uncultured Rubrivivax sp.
CCGACGTGGTCATCGCCTCCAGCACCTATCCGATGGACATCTGGGTGGCGCGGCACATCGCGCGGCCCGTCGGCGCCAAGCTGGTCTACGAGGTGCATGACCTGTGGCCGTTGAGCCCGATCGAACTGTCGGGCATGTCGCCACGGCACCCGTTCATCCGGCTGGTGCAAAAGGCCGAGGACGACGCCTACCGCGACGCCGACGTCGTGGTGTCGATGCTGCCCAAGGTGCACGCGTACATGGCCTCGCGCGGGCTGGACCTGCGCAAGCTGCACATCGTGCCCAACGGCATCGCGCTCGACGACTGGCAAGCCGCTGCGCAGCCGCTGCGCGACGACGTGGCGCGGGCGCTGGCGCAAGCGCGGCAGGCCGCTCGCATGGTCGTCGGTTATGCCGGATCGATGGGCCTGCCCAACGCGCTCGACACCTTGCTCGACGCCGCGGCGCTGCTGCGCGGCGTGGCGCTGCAGTTCGTGCTGGTCGGCGACGGTCACGAGCGTACGCGGCTCGTGCGCCGCATCGACGGCGAGGCGCTGGACAACGTGACGCTGCTGCCGCCGCTGCCGCGCGCGCAGATCCCGTCGCTGCTGGGCGCCGTCGACATCGCCTACATCGGCTGGCAGCGCGTGCCGATCTACCGCTTCGGCATCGCGCCCAACAAGCTGATGGACTACATGATGGCCGGCGTGCCGGTGCTGCATTCGGTGGATGCCGGCAACGACCCGGTGGCCGAGGCGCAATGCGGCCTGACGGTGTCGCCCGAGGCGCCGGCCGAGATCGCCGCCGGGTTGCGGCAACTGGCGTCGGCGAGCGCCGACGAGCGGCGCGCGATGGGCGAGCGCGGCCGCGCCTTCGTGCGCGCGAAGCACAGCTACGCGGTGCTGGCGCGGCGCTTCATCGAAGCGCTGCAGTGAAGGGCGAAGCGTGAAGAGCGAAGCCGACGCCGTGGCACAGCGCTTCGCACGCCGCGGCGGCGCCGAGCGCTACAACCCGCTGCGCCCCGATGTGTGGCAGACGCTGCAGGAGCGGCAGCGTGCGCTGCTGGGGTTGTTGGCCGCGGCCGGGATCTCGGATGTGTCGACGCTGCGGCTGCGGGAAGTGGGCTGCGGCAGCGGCGGCAACCTGCTGGAACTGCTGCGCCTGGGCTTCGCGCCGGCAAACCTGAGCGGCATCGAGCTGCTGCCCGAGCGGCTGGCGCTGGCGCGCGCGGTGCTGCCCGAGGCGCTGCGGCTGCACGGCGGCGACGCGCTGCAGGCGCCGATGGCCGACGCGTCGCTGGACATCGTGCTGGTGGCGACGGTGTTCTCGTCGCTGCTCGACGACGCCTATCAGCAGCGGCTGGCCGAGACGATGTGGCGCTGGCTGAAGCCCGGCGGCGCGGTGCTGTGCTACGACTTCACGGTGAACAACCCGCGCAACCGCGACGTGCGCGCCGTGCCGCTGGCGCGGCTACGCGCGCTGTTTCCGCAGGGGCGCATGCGCCATCGGCGCGTGACGCTGGCGCCGCCGCTGGCGCGTGGGGTGACGCGGCTGCACCCGGCGTTGTACCGCTGGTTCAGCGCGCTGCCCTGGCTGCGCACGCACGTGCTGGTGTGGATCGACAAGCCACAAGCCTAGAATCACTACTTCACTACATTCGGCGTCGACCATGAAGACCGTCACCGCCTCCGAGGCCAACCGCCAGTTCTCCGCCGTGCTGCGCGAGGTGGCGCAAGGGCAGCGGATCACCGTGACCTCGCGCGGCAAGCCGGTGGCGACCATCGAGCCGGTGCGCCGACAAGGCAAGGTGCGGCGCGCTGGTGCGGCCAAGCGCCGGCTGCTCGAGCATCTGGCCCGCGTAGAGGCCTGCGGCGCGCGCGATTGGACGCGCGATCAGCTGTACGACTGAGCCCACCGACCGGTGCTGGTGGCCATCGACACCAACGTGCTCGCCTACGCCGAAGGTGCGGGCGACGAGGCGCGCCGTGCGCAGGCCGTGGCATTGCTGACGCGTCTGCCCGAAGCGTCGGTGGTGCTGCCGGTGCAGGTCCTGGGCGAGCTGTTCCGCGTCATGGTCGGCAAGCTGCGCCGCTCGCCCTCGCAGGCGCGCGACGCCGTGCTGCGCTGGAGCGATGCCTACGCGGTGCGCGACTCGACCTGGGGCGCGCTGCAATCGGCCTTCGACCTGTCGGCTGCGCATGGTCTGGCCGTCTGGGACAGCCTGATCCTGTCGGTCGCGGCGGAGCAGCGTTGCCGCGTGTTGCTGACTGAGGATCTGCAGCAGGGGTTCACCTGGCGCGGAACCACCGTGGTCGACCCGTTCATGGCACCGGCGCATGCCCTGCTTGGCGAGCTGCTCGAAGCCACGCCGACGCCGCGCAGGCGCTGAGCTGCGCACCGAAGCTTCCGCATTGCCGATGAGCTCACCGAAGCCCTTCCTGCCCTTCGCGCTGCCCGACATCGGCGACGACGAGATCGCCGAGGTGGTGGACACGCTGAAGTCCGGCTGGGTCACCACCGGGCCGAAGGCGGCGCGCTTCGAGCAGGACTTCGTCGCCTTCCTCGGCGACGCGTCGCTGCAGGCAATCGCGGTGAACTCGGCCACCGCGGGGCTGCACCTGGCGCTGGAGGCCTTGGGCATCGGCCCGGGCGACGAGGTCATCACCACCACCCACACCTTCACCGCCACCGCCGAAGTGGTGCGCTATCTCGGCGCCGACGTGAAGCTGGTCGACATTGACCCGGCGACGCTGAACATCGACCCGGCGGCGGTCGAGGCCGCGATCACGGCACGAACCAAGGCCATCGTGCCGGTGCACTACGGCGGGCTGGCCGCGGACATGACGGCGCTGCTCGGCATTGCACAGCGCCACGGTCTGCGCGTGGTCGAAGATGCCGCGCACGCGCTGCCGGCCACACAGCGCGGTGCCCTGGTCGGCACGCTGGCCAGCGACGCCACGGTGTTCAGCTTCTACGCCAACAAGACCATCACCACCGGCGAAGGCGGCATGCTGGTCACGCGCGACGCCGCACTGGCCAAGCGCGCGCAGGTGATGCGGCTGCACGGCATGAACCGCGACGCCTTCGACCGCTTCACGGCCAAGGTGCCGAGCTGGTACTACGAGATCGTCGCGCCGGGCTTCAAGTACAACCTGACCGACATCGCCGCGGCGCTGGGGCTGCAGCAGCTGAAGAAGACGCACGCCTTCCAGCAGCAGCGCCAGCGCATCGCGCAGGCTTATCACGCAGGGCTGGCCGGGCTGCCGCTGCTCACGCCGCCCGACGCGCCGCCGGGCGAGACGCACGCCTGGCACCTGTACCCGCTGCGGCTGGCCGGCGACGCGCCGATCGGCCGCGATGCGCTGATCGAAGCCTTGTTCGCGCAAGGCATCGGCTGCAGCGTGCACTACATCCCGCTGCACCGCCACCCGTACTGGCGCGAGCGCTACGGCCTGCGCGCCGAGGACTTCCCGCACAGCGATGCCGCGTACCAGCGCGTGCTGAGCCTGCCGATCTACACGCGTTTGCAGCCGGCCGACGTGCAGCGCGTGATCGACGCGGTGCGTGCGGCGCTGGCGCAGCGGAACTGAGGTGGCCAAGCGCGCCTTCGACCTGCTGGTGGCCGCGCTGCTGCTGATCGGTCTGTCGCCGCTGATGCTGGTGATCGCGGCCTGGATCAAGCTCGATTCGCCGGGGCCGGTGTTCTTTCGTCAGCCGCGCGTGGGGCGGCGCGGCGTGCTCTTTCGCATCCACAAGTTCCGCACCATGGCGGCCGACGCGCCGCGCGGCAGCGCGCTCACCATCGGCGCCGACCCGCGCATCACCCGCGCCGGGGCCTGGCTGCGCCCGCGCCGGCTGGACGAGCTGCCGCAGCTGATCGACGTGCTTGCCGGCACGATGAGCCTGGTCGGCCCGCGCCCCGAGGTGCCCGAGTACGTGGCGCACTATCCGCCGGCGCTGATTGATGCGGCGCTGGCGGTGCGTCCCGGCATCACCAGCCTGGGCGCGCTGGAATTCATGAACGAGGCCGAACAACTGGCGCGCGCCGCCGACCCCGAGCGCGAATACATCGAGGTGATCCTGCCGCGCAAGGCGCAGCTCGCGGCCGACTACGCGGCGCAGGCCAGCCTGTGCGGTGACTTGGGCGTGCTGGGCCGCACCCTGCGCCGCCTGATCGGCTGAAGGCCATGGA